>DOJM01000011.1:0-144 GCA_003529225.1 Paenibacillus sp. | reverse complement strand
AATTTCAGCATGATCCATTTGAAGTGAGTGGCAGCTACGGACTTCAGATCATGAAGGAGCGTGTCGAGGGAATGGGCTGGAAGCTTAGGCTGATTTCTGGTGACACAGGCACCCAGGTTGAAATTACGAAAGGGGAAGTCAGTC
>DOJM01000321.1:6632-10777 GCA_003529225.1 Paenibacillus sp. | reverse complement strand
TGAATGAGCTGCTAGAGGCTGTGCTCCTACTAGTATTAGTGCTGATCCAGCACAATTTCATGTGAGTGGCTCCTGCGGGTGACGCATAGCAGCCAGCTTGCATCAATCTGGTTTTATACTCTATTGATGCTTGTGGGTTCAGCTGTTTGGTAGCCCAGATGCTTGCTAACCTAGATGAGGTTGAATCATATTTCTGCGAATCATTTAAATATTTTTAGAGTTCAATTGGGNNAGGGATGACATGGTTGCTGCCATTCTACTATTTGTAATCGCCGGCCTTGCTGAGATTGGAGGCGGATACTTAGTATGGTTATGGCTAAGAGAATCACGACCTCTCTGGTACGGTTTGGTAGGTTCTTTGATTCTGATTAGCTATGGCATTATTCCTACGTTGCAGAAGTTTCCGTCCTTCGGAAGAGTGTATGCAGCCTATGGCGGGGTTTTTATCGTGCTCGCTGTGTTATGGGGCTGGCTTGTTGACAAGAAAACACCCGATGTATATGACTGGGTCGGTGCTGTTATTTGTGTAATCGGCGTATCGGTCATTCTTTGGGCACCAAGACACTAACAAAACAACCCGTTCAACACTTTCGTGTGAACGGGTTGTTTTTATTTAAGCCTAAGCTTTAGATCTTAAATTGTTGCACAGCTTCCTGAAGCTTCTTAGCCTGCTCATATAGATGCTGCACGGTTACTGCATGTCCTTCAAGCTCTATACGCTGGCGTTCTGAGTTCTCGGATAGTGTGTCCGCACTTTCTTGGGATCTTGAAGTGATTTGTGCGGTTTCCTCGACGGAAGCACTGACTTCTTCCGTACTTGCTGAGATTTGCTGCGTCGCCGCAGATACGGATTGAATATTCTGATTGATGCTTTGGATCAGAATCAAAAGGTGATTGAAGGCATCGCCCGCTTCTGCCACCTTGCCTACCCCGGAGGCTACCTCAGAATTCACATGGTTCATCTCAGTAACGGAGCGATTCATATCTTCCTGAAGTCCGAGTAGGAAATCACGAATCTGCTCATTCGCATTACGGGATTGTTCGGAAAGCTTGCGTACTTCTCCGGCAACAACGGCAAAGCCGCGTCCATGTTCTCCTGCACGTGCTGCTTCGATCGAAGCATTGAGCGACAGCATTTGAATTTGCTTCGTAATTTCAGTAATACTATGAACGACTTCTCCGATCATTACTGAACGTTCGTTCATAACTTGTAATTGCTCCAGCGACTGCAGGGAGGCACGTTCAACCTGGCGCATTTGCAGAACGGCGCTTTGGGCAATCTCATTACCGCCAATCGCTTCAGCGGAAGCTTCACTGATCTGCTCAGTGACTTCGGTGGCTGCTGAAGCAATATGCTGAATGCCGAAATTGATTTCTTCCATAGCTTTTGAATTATCTAGAGCGCTGCTCGCGATGGTCGTACTACCTTTGCCAATTTCTACAACAGATGTACTAGAGTGGTCTGCCATTTCATTTAGGACCTCAACACGTTCTCTTAAAGAATTGGAATCGGTGACTACAGTATTTGAGGTGACGAGTACATGTCCAATCATTTCTTTTAGGCGTAGGGTCATTGCTTGGAAACTTCTGGACAGTTGAGCTACCTCATCACTGCCTTTAATCGTTAATTCCTCTGTGAAATCTCCCTCTGCGAGACGGGCACTATAAGCTGCAAGCTTTGAGATAGGACGAGTAATCCGCATGCTCATAAACCAGGCACCAGTTGAGCCTATGATCAGCGTCAGCAGAGTGATCCCGGCACTGGTCCATAGAATGCTGTTTGTTTTTTCTTGAATAAAGCGTACATCACTGCTGATTCCGATAACCATCGTACTTCCGGGAATTCCGATATAAGCTGACTTATGTATACCATGGGCGTCCCTGTATGTATCGCTTAGTCCGCTCTTTCCTTTAAGAGCTTGCTGCATTGCAGAGGATACCTTGACAATTTCCTCCGGCTTTAATTTTGCATCATGATCTACGGCCAGAACCTCTGCTTCCTTGCCTTTTAGATTGAGCAGAAAAATAGTCTCAACCCCATGCTGCTTTCTCTTATCCTGAAAATAGAATTCAAGATTGGTGGCTGCTTGTTCGTTCTNNGAGCAGCTGCAGTTAGAATTTGATTGATTTGTGGCATGACATAGCTGTTAAAAATACTGGTGGATATAAAGTAGAAGCTGGTACTTAACAAAAGAGACGTGAGTAATAGAACTACAAATAATAATCGCGTAAATCTGCGACTAATCGACTGCTTGAAACGAAACAAATTGTTCTCCCCCTTTTTATGGACAGCGAAGCCCTATTTGGTTTTTGGAATAAATCCAATATCCCTACCGACTGCTAGTGACTGGCAACCTGCAATATATTCCATAGTTATGTAATATATCAACTAAATGGATCGGGAATGAAGTGTTTGATACTATTCTATAGAATTAACCTCTGGATGAATAGTGAAAGTTTTAGTTTATAGAGCATATTTTTCTGAAAAAGATGAATTATTACTGACATTTTTATTTTTAGTTAAAAAATGGGTATAAATACCCATTTCATAAATTGTTTATTTTTATGGATTGTTTGATGACAGTGTGATAGAGTATTAATGTTTTGTTCCAAAACTTAATGTAAGCCGCGGTTCGTAACCATCCCGCGTAAACAAAACTAGGAGGAGTTTAAGTAATATGTTTAATTTGTTGTGGGGAGTTTTATTTGTTATTGTCAATTTTGCTTTTTTTCTACTCTGTTACCGCCTGTTCGGCAAAAGTGGAATGTATGCCTGGGTAGGTATCGCTACTGTAATTGCTAACATTCAGGTAGCTAAGACGATTGCTATGCCATTTGATATTGTGATGACACTCGGAAATACGATGTATGTCACTTTATATATGACCAGCGATTTGCTTAATGAGAAGTATGGGAGAGCAGAAGCACGTAAAGCGGTTTGGTTTGGTTTCTTCACCTTGCTTATGACGACAGTCATTATGCAGATGGTACTAGTATTTAAGCCGCAAGAGACCGATATCGCTCAGTCTTCTTTGGAGACGATCTTTGGTTTGATGCCTCGACTAGCGTTGGGGAGTCTAACTGCTTATTTCATTAGTCAGTTCCTAGACGTTCGGTTGTACTCCTGGATTCGCAAATATTACAGCACCTCAAGTCAGTTGTGGATTCGTTCCAACGGCAGTACGATGATTAGCTCCTTTGTGGATACACTAATCTTCTGTACCATTGCATTTGCTGGGTTGTATAACTGGAGTGTGTGGCTTGAAATTTTGCTTACAACGTATCTGGCGAAATTCTTACTAACCGCAGTAGGCACACCTATCTTATATATCGCCCGAACGTTTACTTTTGCTGAAGATGGAACACCATCATCCGCTCAAAAGAAGGAATAAACAACAATACAGCCAGCGCGTACCGATCATAATCGATGCGCGCTGTTTGATTTTCCCAGTCGTAAGAGGGCTTAATCGTTCCATATAAATATGTACATAAAATAAATATAAAGCTAAAATAAGCTATCGTAGCAATGCTAATAGTATTCCCATGCAATTCGACGAATAGGTGTGATGAAGGATGAATCTAGTAGTTCCTATACTGCGTCATGCAGCACAGCAGCCCGACAGCATTGCCTTAACCCATGACCATGTCAGTTATACCTATGCAACATTAGTACAAGCGATGCGGAGAATTGCGAATGGTCTACAGCAAAAGGGTCTGAGACATGACAAAATAGCTATTCTATCTAGGAATCGCATTGAATTTGTCGAGGTTTTCTTGGGGGCTATTTATGCAGGCTGTGTTCCCATTCCTTTAGATCCAAAGTGGAGTGCCAATGAACTGCAGGTTATTATAGAACAGTGCCAGCCGGCAATGATTTTTGCCGAGCCGGAAGCTGCAAAGAATGTGGTCTTCAAGGACCAAGCGATCCCAACACTGACTTTCTCAAAAGATCGAACAGGCTCCTATGACCAGTGGCTGGATGCGTTAAAGCCAGAAGCTGAATTGGATGAGACGAACGAGTTATTATTTATCGGCTTTACTTCAGGCACAACTGGGCTACCCAAAGGATATATGCGTACCCATTTATCGTGGTTAAAGAGCTTTGAGGTATCGAATGCTGCCTTTGAATTGGGCCACATGAAAGA
>DOJM01000321.1:2134-6548 GCA_003529225.1 Paenibacillus sp. | reverse complement strand
ATTGATGCGATTATTAGCTCAGGTGCAAAGTGGCCTTGGCTGTCCAAAAAAAGGGGCATAGAAGTGTTCGCTGGAGCGCGCCTCTATGAATCCTACGGTTCCTCAGAAGCGAGTTATATTAGTTATTTGGATGTTCTGAGAGAGCATAATCCGAACTCTGTCGGCAAGCCCTATCCCGGGGTGCAGATTTCCATTCGTGATGAACAGTTCCGGGAAGTCCCTACGGGGGAGATTGGGCAGTTATATGTACGTAGTGATATGATATTTCTAGGCTACCATCAATTGCCGAACGAGACCGCAGCAGCTTTTCGAGAGGGATGGCTTGTGTTGGAGGATTATGTTTATCAGGATGAAACAGGTTATTTATATCTGGCAGGTCGCTTGAAAAATAGAATCATCACCGGTGGGCTGAACGTTTATCCAGAGGAAATAGAGCGAGTACTGGAACATCTTCCGGAAATACAAGAAGTAATGGTGCTTGGCGTCCCTGACGATTATTGGGGAGAACAGCTGGCTGTCCTTGTGAAATGGAATGATGATAAGCATTTATCTATAGACGAAATAAAGAATTATTGTCGCCAGTATTTAGCAAGTTACAAAGCGCCGAAGCAGCTGCTGGCAGTTGATGAGTTTATCTATACCAGCAGTGGCAAAATTGCCCGGCAAGCGATGAAAGACTATGTGAAAAGAGCGATGGTATGATAGAAGCAGTAATTGTTATGGCAAAACGTACACCGATTGGCAGGATGGGCGGCTTATTAAGTACATTTGAGCCGGAAGCATTACTGGCGCCGCTTATTCAGCATATTGTGGCAGAGACGAACCTGCCCGTAGATATGATCGATGATGTGATTATTGGAAATGTGGTCGGTCCGGGTGGAAATATTGCCCGGGTAGCTGCGCTTGAAGCGGGACTGCCTGTTTCGGTTCCGGGCGTTACTGTGGATCGGCAGTGCGGTTCTGGGCTAGAGGCCATTAATATAGCAGCAAGGCTTATTCAAAGCGGCGCAGGTGAGATTTATTTAGCGGGCGGCGTTGAGAGCACGAGTCGTGCCCCTTGGAAAATGGCTAAGCCCCAAACCTTGATGGGGGTTCCACAGCTATATACCCGTGCTCATTTTACACCTAGCGCTTACGGTGATCCGGATATGGGGATTGCTGCGTAAAATGTAGCGCGGAAATATGGGATTTCGCGAGAAGAGCAGGATCAATATGCCTTGAAAAGTCATCAGAAGGCCGTTCATGCTCAACAAAGTGGTAGGTTTCAGCAGGAGATTGTACCTCTTCTGGTTGAGGGGGAGTGGGTGAATACCGACGAATGTCCAAGGGCTAATACGAGCCTGGATAAGCTGCGAAAGCTGCCTTCAATCTTTGAAGAAAAGGGTACCGTCACCGCTGGAAATGCCTGTCCTATTAATGATGGTGCGGCGCTTCTATTAATGATGTCCCGTGAGAAATGTCGGCAACTTAAGCTTAAACCTATCCTGCGTGTCGTAGATGCGCAAGCAGCAGGTGTAGATCCGAATTATTTAGGTATGGGCCCAGTTNNACATAGCCGATTTAGATACCGTAGAGTTTAATGAAGCCTTTGCTTCGCAAGTTCTAGCCTCACTGAATGAGCTTCAGATCCCACAGGAAAAGGTCAACCGTGGAGGAGGCGCATTAGCTATAGGTCATCCATATGGGGCTTCAGGAGCTATTTTAATGACGCGTTTATGTGCTGAAATGCAGCATACGCCTTATAAAAGGGGACTTGCCACTTTGGGAATTGGCGGCGGGTTGGGGCTGGCTACGCTTGTGGAGGTTACGGAATGAACAGTGTCCGACATCAGATTCTTATGACTGCTGAGTGGATATCAGATTACGCACAGAGTATTGAGGCACCCGTGCAGACGATGAATGGCAATCTGATTGCTCCTTCTACGATGCCTATCATTTTTTGGCAGGCCTTCGATATTCCTTGGCTTAGCATGGGAGAGCCTTTGCTTCATGGTACTCAGAAATTCTCATATCAAGCTCCGATTACGGCAGGGATGACGTTAGATTGTGAATTAGCATTAACGAGCAAGGTGCAAAAAGATGGCCGGCAGGGCAAGCTGACCTTTTACACACATACGCTGGTTTGTAAATGTGAGGACGAGCTTATAGTCACCTCAGAAACAGTGTTAATTCGGGTAGGTGATGATCATGATGAGTAAATGTATAACGGCTGAGGCCATCCGGCAATATGCAGCAGCTTCCCAAGATCTGGCCGCTATTCATCTAGCTGAGGCTGCTGCAGCTGAGGCTGGATTTAAGCGGCCCATCGCGCATGGGATGTATCTTATGGGATTAGCCCAATCCTTATATATCGAAGAGCATCAGGCACAGTGGATCACTCAATATGATATGAAATTTCATAAGCCTATAGAGGTCGATAATGTCATGATTTTTGATTTTGCGGAGGATGACTGCATGGTTAAAGTGACCCTTACAACAGAAGCTGGGGATGTTATTGCTTCGGGAGCTTTTTCAGTGAAAGAGGTGTAGTGATGAACAAAGTAGCCTTAATTACTGGAGCAACCAGAGGGATCGGTCGCAGTATCGCCGTGCAACTCGGCAGGTCCGGTTATAAAGTGGTTGTAAATGGCACAAAACAAGTCTTAATCGATGAGGTTGTCCACGAGATTCGTCAGGCAGGTGGTGAAGCATTAGGCTACTCTGCTAATGTAGCAGATCCAGTTACGGTCTCTGCAATGATTGATGAGGTTATTGCTCAATACGGCCGTATTGAAGTGTTGATAGCAAACGCTGGCAATTTGCAGGATCAGAAATGTCTACGGATGAAGGATGAAGAGTGGAAGGCTGTGCTGGATGTGCATTTAAATGGCGCCTACTACAGCATTCAACGCGTACTACCCTATATGCGCCAGACAGGTGGCGATATCCTGTTGATGACCTCTACCGCAGGACTAGAAGGTTCCGTCGGTCAGGTGAATTATAGTGCAGCCAAAGCTGGAATACTTGGAATGACGTGGACACTAGCAGCGGAGCTGAAACGTGATCAAATTAGAGTCAATGCGATTTCGCCAGCCGCTTTAACCGATATGACCAGACCTGTCATTGATCATTTGAAAGCGAAACATGCCAGTCGTAATGAACCGTTCCCGGAGTTCTGGCAAATAGGTGCTCCAGAGGATATTGCTACCTTTGTAAATGCATTATTGAGCGAGACCGATGCGGATTTAACCGGTGAAATCTTTGCCGTGAATGGATCAAAAGTGACGAAATGGGAGAAGCCTGTGCCTGCATTTTCTGAGAACAGCATTGAGGCATTTTTCGCTGCTTGGCACCGTCAAAAGGGGAGTGAATAAATGCTTACCTTCGATCAAGTTCATTTTTATTATAAAAAGGGTCAGCCTGTCCTAGAGGATATCAGCTTTTCGATAAATGCAGGTGAGTTTGTGGCGATTGTTGGCGCGAATGGCTCTGGCAAATCAACTATTGCAAAGCTCATGGACGGATTACTACTGCCGCGAAAAGGGACTGTACAGTTTAAGGGCCTAGACACCACAAAGCCAGCTGATCTTGCAGATATTCATCAGCAAATTGGCTTTGTTTTTCAGAATCCAGAGGATCAATTTATCACCACAACCGTTATGGATGAGGTGCTTTTTGGTTTGGAGAACTTTCGTGTGCCAAGGGAGGAAATGCGCAGCCGATTGGAGCATGCCTTGCAGGCTGTTCATATGGGGGATTATCTGGACGNNGCTCTCTGGAGGTCAGAAGCAACGTGTTGCTATTGCGGCTATATTGGCGATGCGCCCGCAAGTCATTATTTTTGACGAAGCCACCTCTATGCTTGATCCTCAGGGAAGGCAGCAGGTGCTTGCCATTATGCAAGAGCTGCATCGTCAAGGTCTGACCATTATTCAGATCACTCACCATATGGAGGAAGTGCTTTCAGCAGAACGATTATTACTCTTGCATCAAGGGCGACTTGAGTATGATGGTGCTCCACTGGCTTTTTTTGAAACGATGCCTGTTGAGGACTATCAATTGCATCTACCCTTTGCCGTGCGCGTAAATGCGTTGCTACATTCAGCAGCGTCGCCAACAGCCGATTGGAAGGGGATAATTCGATCACAATGGTCTACCAATTAGGTAATTTATGTGTAAATTATGCTGATCATATGGCTTTGCAGAATATAAACTGTACTATTACTACGGGCAAATGGATTTCGATTATCGGTCCCACGGGCGCAGGAAAGTCTACCTTTGTCAAAGTGCTGAAGGGCTTGATTCCCACCGTAAAAGGAGACTACTCCATTGATCAGCAGCCTGCTCCCAGAAATGCCAAAGGACAATTAAAGGTCGTCCCGGAGCTGGGCTTTGTTTTTCAATATCCGGAGCATCAGCTGTTCGAAACCACGGT
>DOJM01000321.1:378-1999 GCA_003529225.1 Paenibacillus sp. | reverse complement strand
CTAATTTTGGATGAACCGACAGCGGGACTAGATCCAGCTAGCCAAGTATCTTTGCTGAAGCTACTGAAGACGTGGCAGCTACAAAGCCAGCGCACTATTCTCTTCGTTTCGCATCAGATGGAGGATGTTGCAGAGTACTCGGATGAGGTTATGGTTTTTCATAAAGGTCAGCTAACAGGACAATTTGACCCCAGAACATTATTTTTAGAAAAGGAACAATTATTGATGGAACTGGGCTTGTCTATGCCAGAACCCGTACAGCTTTTGAAGCTAGTAGCGGAACTATCCGGCCAAAAAATAGAGGTTGCTAGCTGTAAAGAGCGGGATATCTTCGATGCTGTTATGCCGATTTGGCATTCGAGGGGGCGTCAACATGGCTGATTCCGTAATTGTGGGTCAATATGTGGAGACGCATTCGATTTTCCATCGTTTAGATCCTCGTACAAAGCTTGTTAGTATCGTGATTCTCATGCTTAGCTTTCTGATGCTTGGAACATGGCTTAGCTATGCAGTTGCAACCTTTTTTGTATTCGGAATTTTGCTGCTGTCAAAGGTTCCTATTCCATTCTTTTGGCGAGGGCTACGGCCACTATTATTTATTTTGCTGTTTACCTTCTTGTACAATGCCCTGTTCACCAAAGGAACGATCCTCTGGTCTTGGTCATTTATTGAGGTAACTGAAGAGGGACTGCGAACAGGGTTACGTTTCGTTTGGCGTATAATATTGCTCATCTTATTAGCCTCAGTATTAACGTTAACGACTAAACCGCTAGACTTAGCATATGGTCTTGAAAAGCTGCTTGCACCTCTATCCAAAATGGGGGTACCCGTAGAACAATTCTCCTTAATGATAGTGATTGCGATCCGGTTTATTCCTACCATTAAGGAGGAGCTGGATCGTATTCTTCTCGCACAAAAGGCTAGAGGTTATGATCTTACAGCATTATCACTGCCTAAACGGATATTTGCTTATGTCCCGATCATTATTCCTTTGCTCTTCACGACGATTCAACGTGCTGAACAGCTAAGCTATGCGATTGATGCGCGTGCTTATGGAGATGGTAAAGGAAGAACTTCTTATAGGGTATTGCAATTTCAGCAAATGGATTATCTGGCAGGGGGAATTGCTCTTTTATTTGCTGTGATTCTGGTGTGGTTAAAGATAGGGAAGGTGTAGATGAAGATGAAATGGAACACCCGTATTACGGAGTTATTGCACATAGAGTATCCTATTATTCAAGGTGGGCTTGCTTATTTAGGTTATGCAGACCTTGCAGCTGCCGTTTCGAATGCCGGTGGATTGGGTCAGGTCACAGCGATGAGTCTTCCGAGCGCAGAGGTTTTACGTTCAGAAATAGAACGGGCACGTACTTTGACGGACAAGCCATTTGGCGTTAATTTTGCCATCGGTGTGCATGGTATCGGTTATGAAGATCGGGTGCAGGTCGCAATCGACGAGCAGGTTCCCGTGGTGAGTCTTACCGGTGGGAATCCAGCCCCTATTCTTGAAATGTTACAGCAGACTGATATCAAAACGCTCGTGCTCGTCTCCTCACGCAGACAAGCCCAAAAAGCTGAACAATTAGGCGCTTCCGCGGTTATTGTTGTTGGGCAGGAGGGA
>DOJM01000321.1:0-227 GCA_003529225.1 Paenibacillus sp. | reverse complement strand
CAGGCGGGATCGGGGATGGCCGTGGATGGATGGCGGCCCATGCACTGGGGGCTGAGGGAATTGAAATGGGCACACGATTCGTTGCTACGGTTGAATGTGTTCATGCGGCTGCTTCTTATAAAAAAGCCTTAGTAGAAAGCTCAGAGTCAGATACAGTCGTAATCAAACGCTCTATCGGAGCGCCCGCGCGAGTGTTGCGTAGTCAGTACATAGATAAGATTCTCGAA
>DOJM01000494.1:17080-18218 GCA_003529225.1 Paenibacillus sp. | reverse complement strand
TTGGTGGTGATGCTGCGCCTCAGTTATATAACAATAACGGGTACCAACTCCATTTACGGCCATATGTAGTAGGTTTGACACCTGAAGTTAATGAGGAGTTAAATGAATCATATCTGGAAATTAGTATCTTGCTTTGGACGGAAGAGATAGAACTCGATTGGAGAACAGGACTATTACGAAGCCAACATCAATCCTTGATTTGGAGGATTATGACTAAGTTCTCTGAGGAATTTAAACAAACTGGAGTATTTTTCACAAATGAAGTTTTAGATGGAGTACCTTGGGAGGCAATAGTGTCAGGCAATAAAGAGAGACTTTGGGCATTTGATGCTGCTATTTTACCTGTACACCTGTTTGATTTATATAAGGATTTTCCAAGAGATATTTTTAGTTATAAGGATGAAGAGATAATGTATGTTGCCAAAAAATCGGTATGGGGGACAGAACCTTGGCACAACCAACGATTAGGCTAACGGGACACGTTTGTTCAATAAGAAATCAAAACGAGGCTGCCGGCATGAATCGGTAGCCTCGTTAGAGTAACGGTAGGTTAACTCTGAAGTTTATCGAATAAGTAACCTGTATAATATTTGGACGGGTCGTGCTAAACATGAATTATTTGGAGTCTTTAAGGTTAAATCATGAAGGGAAACAGGAGAAAANNGACTTCAAGTACATTGAAAGTCTAGTTTTAGGACTGGCACAAATCGGAATGGCAATTGATTGTGTAACTTGGTGGTGCCATTGTTCAGAAGAGAATAAGAATGTGTTTGGATGTCCTCACGGATTGGGAGGTCCCAGCAGTATTCATTTTGACAGCTGGTTCAGCGAGATTGGTATAGATAATGAAAGTTTTGATATACCGAATGACATATATCATAAATTAGAACATGGTGAAGTATCTCTTGAGGAAATAAGAGCAATTAATGAATTGTCACTAGCCTACATTAAACAATTCACAGAAGAAGAACTGTTTAGTCCATGCTTCAAACCTGCAATATGGCTGCATGTTCCAAACGAGTGGAGAAGATTAAGGTACATGAAATTAAACTAACGGGACACGATAGTGGAGTAGTTTGCAGCGATGCAGTTACTCTTGTTCATTGAAGTAAGGGGCATGATCGTTGAGCATGTTGCC
>DOJM01000494.1:16500-16994 GCA_003529225.1 Paenibacillus sp. | reverse complement strand
AAAAGAGAAAATACATCAGGCTTTATTTAATAAAATATTATCCATTCATCATATTGGGAGTACATCCGTAAGAAATCTAAGTTCTAAACCGATTCTTGATATTGCGATTGTCATTCTTTCGTTTGAGATTGGCTTGGAGTGCGTGGTCCCTTTAGAGCAACTTGGATACACGTACAGAGGATCTGATCTCCTACCAGATAGACATTACTTTAACAAAGGCGAACCGAGAACCCACCAAATACACATGTATGAGAGCGAAAATAGATATTTACTTGAACAATTGTCATTTAGAGATTATTTACGCAATAACGAAGTGGCGAGAATGCAATATGAAGAACTTAAACGGGAATTGGTAAAACAGAATAGCAAGAATAAGCACAAATATGCTGACGATAAGACTGAATTCGTGAAAATCATTTTAAAGAAAATAAACGATGAAAACAACAATCATCAGAAATAAGCACGCCATTAAGCTATCGGGACACGATAGCTCA
>DOJM01000494.1:5509-16409 GCA_003529225.1 Paenibacillus sp. | reverse complement strand
AAGCTGAATACATCTGGAACGGTGACGCCACGTATTGGACAGGCCGTTCTCCGGTGCTGTTTCCCATTATTGGTGCGGCCCGGAACGGAGAGATTAAGGTGGACTGCAAAGCCTATAAGATCGGCAATCACGGATTCGCCAGACGCAGCGAATTTACGCTGGTCCAAGAAAGCGACACCCACGCGGTTTACCGCCTCTCTTATGATGAGAAAACCCTGGCCAGTTATCCT
The DNA here is from genome assembly GCA_003529225.1 of Paenibacillus sp. Taxonomy (GTDB): domain Bacteria; phylum Bacillota; class Bacilli; order Paenibacillales; family Paenibacillaceae; genus Paenibacillus_AQ; species Paenibacillus_AQ pseudetheri. The sequence continues at coordinate 16,179 of DOJM01000494.1, read as the reverse complement.
TTTAAATTCAACCTATATATTACATATAAACTGAATGCAAGCACACTGGAACTTAGTTACCGGGTGGAAAATAGCGATGAACAGGATATCTTCTTCCAGCTCGGAACCCACCCGGCGTTCAATTGTCCGCTTGATGACAACGGTAGCCTGAACGATTACTATCTGGAGTTCGCTGAATCGGAAAACCTTGAAAGGTTGTTCTTGAATTCGGAAGGCCTGCTGATCAGCGGCAAATCGGAGCCCGTTCTGAAACNNTTCCGAAATGTGAGCTCTCGGCAGATTTCGCTTAGAAGCAAGCACTCCGCCAAAAGCGTAGTTGTCAGGTATAAGGGTTTTCCCGACCTCGGCATCTGGCAGCCTTTGAACGCTCCCTTCATATGCATCGAGCCTTGGCAAGGAGTAGCGGATATGGACGTCTTCGAAGGTGAACTTCAAGCTAAAGAGGGAATAATCACCCTAGAGCCGGGGGCGAATTTCACAAGCTCCCTGACCATAGAAATCAACTGACGATCCGAAGGGATCTGCAGGGTTCTCAACTGGTTAAGCTCGGCTCCATACCATTGCAAAAAGCATCAATCTATAGGAGAGGGCACTGAAGAACTTACGTTTTTCTTAAGGAGTATGTATAAACTTCAAAAAAGAAGACATTCAACCCCATTTTTAGGAAGAATGTCTTCTTTTTTAGCTCTATTTTATTCAATTTATCCCTATGTTTTCAATCTGTTAACTTCAATATCCGCTTTAAGTTCACGGCGAATATCGTCATCGCACCTTGTAATTCCATACCAATCAGACCCGAGGATGTAGCTACATCATACCCGTGCCCATGTTTAAGTTCGCTATTCTTCGCTTCAATTTTGTAGCGTTCCTTAGATTTTTCTTTAAAGTACTCTGTTTCCTGGAACACAACTGTTTCGAATGTTCTTCAGATTTAATCGTTACAGAGTAGGTTTTGCTCTTCGATCCTTCTTTATAACAACCCTCTTTAAACGGACAACGCTTGCACTGTTCCACGTTAAAATAATAGGTGTCGCTTGGTTTTTGTCGATGCCTTTCTTGCTCTGTCGAGCCTTCCGAATAGCCATATGACCAGCTAGTTTCATCAGTTTCGCTCGTTAAAATCAAGGCCATCGAAGTGAAGTGGTGTTTTACTACTCCTTTACATCGAAGTAAGGAGCATTCAAGATAATTAGGGAGCAGACTGCCACGGGTAGCCTGTTCCCTTTTTTATTGAAGTAGGCGTCAAATCGTGGATGCCGTTAAGCTAAAGGGCAGTTTAATTAAACAATTAAATTAGTGTATTAATGACTTTTTCGCGATTGATTTGGTTTTATCAGATTTTATCGTATGAAACAGGTGGTAGACACATTAAAATGTCCGGATTTTATAAAGATGTGTCTTTATAAAATAAATACTAGACATATGGAATGACCTATTATTACTTCGAATACCCCACAATATGTGGAGATGTTAAGTGAAATACCAATAGTTAATTATTAAGAGGTTTTTTATGAGAGATCATGATTCAGAGTCCGAATTGGAATGGCGAACCTTGTAAAAACAAAAGTGGAGTAGAAGCCTGAAAGCAATTATTTCACGACGTATTATGACTAAGAAAGGCGTGATTATAGAAATGAAAAAAATCTATGTGGTAAACAAAACTCATTTTGACATTGGTTTTACCGATTTAGCTGAAAATGTCTTGCACAAGTATTGCCATGATTACATTCAAAACGCAATCACTTTAGCTGAAGACTTAAGAAAAGAGGGCAAAGACTTTGTTTGGACAACAGGTAGCTTTATTATTGAATATTACTTCAAAAACATGGATGAAGAAGCTTGTAAAAAGCTAGACGACGCCATAAAGAAAGGTTACATTCGCTGGCACGCAATCCCGTGTACGTTTGAATCTGAAACTATGACACCTCAAACTTTACATTACATGACTTCAATCTCAAAGAAGTTAGATGCTCGTTATGGATACAAAACAACAAGCGCAAAGATGACTGACGTCCCAGGACATACTATCGGGATTGTTGATGAGTTATATCGTCAAGGAATTAAATTCCTACACATTGGTGTAAATGGCTCGAGCTCAATTCCAGAAGTTCCAGATACATTTCTATGGAAGAATGGCGAAAGTGAGATAATTGTCTCTTATTCAGACGACTATGGTGGCGTAATCGGAATTGATTGCATGGATAACAAGCTGGCGTTTATGCATACTCATGATAATAGTGGTCCAGGAACAAAAGAGAAAATTAACGTCTTTTTGTCAAAAATGGCGAATGAGTATCCAGACTATGAGCTTGAAATGACTTCAATGGATCAGTTTGCAAATGAAATTTGGGAAGTACGTGATCAACTGCCAGTTATTACAGAGGAGATTGGGGACACATGGATTCATGGAATGATGTCTGATCCGAAAATCATTCGTGATTATCGGATTTTAACTAATTACATGTTTGATAACAAAATAGAAAATGATGTNNAGAGCATACTTGGGGAATGGATATCAAACGCTATTTCAGTGACTATATGAATTATGAAAAGAAAGACTTCCAACGAGCGCGTAGTTTAGACCAAATTACGGATCTTGATTTAACCTACGCTTATGGAATTGTTAAAGATGCAACTGTTGGCGAAATGCAATTCACATATAATGAGTGGACTGATCGTTCGTACAAATTTTATGAGTCTTCATGGAAAGAACAACGCAAGAACGTTGATCGTGCAATAGCTTGTTTGGAGCCTAAAGATCAAAATAACATTAAAAAACTTATCGAAGTTCCATATCATATCTTTGAAAACCAAGGTATTGAATGTGGTTTGGAAGAATTGATTTCGGTAAACGGGTATCAAGTTATGTTTGCTAGCGATGGTTCAATTAACCACTTAGAAAAGGATGGAACACTTTACTTTGATCAGGACAACAAACTCGGGGTTCTGAGCTATACAATTGCTGGGCAAAATGACTATGATAACCTACGTTACAACTATTTGCGTGAATTACAACATAATTGGTGGGCAATTGACTTCTTAAAGCCAGGAATGGAAATTCAAAAACGAATTCAATTGAATGAAAGTTTCACACCACATGTTGTGAAATTAGTTAAGGAAAATGATTCGATTATTGCAACTTTAAAGTATAGCCAAAAAGCTGTGGAGGAGTATGGTGCTCCAAGAGTTGTAAAGGTTAAATATCAATTTGGAGATAAAGTTGAAATTGCACTATTATTAAAGGATAAAGATGCAATTCGTTATCCTGAAATTTATTCTTTTGATATTACACCACGTTTGAATTCGCCGTACTTAACTAAGATTCGTAAAATTGATACCGTTATTTCACCTTTTGAAGTGGTAGGTCACGGAAATAAGTTGCAACACATGATTGAAGAGTTAATTTACGATGGCAGCGATAAAAAAATCAATATTAAACCTATGGATGCCCCTCTTTTGGGAATCGGAACAAATAACAATCTAAGTTATAACAACAAATACCATCAAGACAATAATAAATTTACGTTTACACTATTGAACACAACATGGGGAACTAATTTCACGATGTGGTATGAAGAAGATATTTTTGCTCGTTTTGAGTTAGTGTTGGGATAACAATTTCCCCTGCGAACATAATGGGCATACGCCGATGCCTCTTCATCAAAAAAATAGTTTATTCTCTTATTTAGACTGTTTTTTAGGTACATTTAGACCGTTTAAGCGATATTCCTTCAAGATGTGTTTGATAAAGTATTCTCAGGCTAGGTTATAACGCTAACGGGACACGATAGCTCAATAACGACATAAAGGCAATCGATCAGTGGATNNAATACAATCAGGAAGACAGAGGTGTTAGCAATCCGAATCCATATCATCGGCGGCTCAGGAAGCGGTAAATCCTACATCGCGGAGTTATTGAGCGATAAACTCCATATCCCGCATTACGATCTAGACAATATTTTCTGGGATCATCAATCGAACGAGTATGGCGTAAAGGCACCGGAGGATGAGCGTGACCGCCGACTCAGAGAAATCATCGGTCTCGATTCATGGATCGCAGAAGGCGTATACACGTACTGATGACGCCGTTGTCCGTTCAGGAGGAACGGATCTGGGAGCGTTATGAAGAGCGTATTGCGGACATCGTCCCAAACAAGAAGCGAGAGACGCTCGAAGGCATCCACAACTTGTTGGCATGGAATAAAGACTACAATCTGACGAAGCTACCTAACTTGATCGACCATTGGGACTATAAGGACAAAAGGATCCTCGTTCGCGATAATTTGGATCTTCTTGAACTTCAATTGATGTGACTCGTTTTTTCTTTTTTCTTGTTCAACTGTTTCGCGGATAGAGAAGAGAGCGCTCATGAAGTTGTATCATGAGTTTTATAAGGCGAAGCGGTGAGATCTTAGATTGTAATTAAAGTTCACAATAGAGTATTTAAAAGCGACTTGCCAACAGGGGAGTTGCTTTTTTGTTAAGTCAAGTAGTTGGCGCTAATAAAATGGAAATAAAAAAACAAGGTAAAAACAGAAATATTTTTTATCATTTTAAATAAGACATGAAATTAAATCAATTTCGAGCTCATTCGGCGGTAGCGGCACTGCAGGCGGGTGAGCATTTCTGCCCTAGGTGGGGTAATCTCCATCGGAACCATCGCCTTGAAGTACGCAGCGGTCAAGGTTGGATGTTGCGAGGCTTCGCTTAATGGGGGATTATTACAGCGCATTAATTAGGCTGAGTCAAGTATGAAAAATATAAGGNNTTTACTAGAAAAGCACAGAATAAAAACTGCCCTAGTCACTAAATATAGTGCTAGGACAGTAATTAACACTTCCTCAGAACGTAAATTTATTATTGCTCTCTGAAAAATTATAAACAGTATTCCTATATTCAGAAGGGGAGGTACCGATCCGTGCTTTAAAAATACGACTAAAATAGCGAGGATCTGTATAGCCAACCATTTCAGAAATTAGCCTGATATCTAAATCTTCCCTTTCTCGAATTAATCGAATGGCGTCATTGATTCTTAAATCTATAAGGTATTTCATCGGCGAGTCACCCGTATATTTTTTGAATACTCTAGTAAGATAGGTGCCATTAAAATTAAAGTGCTTTGACAAATCTTCAACTTTAATATCCTCTGAGAAATGTACCTTAAGATATTCGATCAATTGATTAGCTAATTCCTCATTACTGAAATATTCTAAAGTTCGAGATTGTATTAATTCATGAATAATATTCCATATTTCCTCTTTTATTGATGTTAAACTGTTTGCAGTAAATAATAAAGTATGCAAAACATACTCAACATGAACAGAATTGACAATAGCGTCAAGTTGATAGTGGTGAGTTAGGAGATTTATGATTTGCATCAAATTTTGTTCGATTGTTTTTTGGGGCAACATTCTATTTTCATATTCCTCTAGTACTGAAAAGAGGTCTTTTTTTAAGATATTTAAGTTATTGGAACTCATACTTATTTTAAGTTTATTTTGGATGTTTGGTTCTAAATAGGGTGATATTGGTTTATCTTGTATATTTCCACACGAATATACGACTTTTTTTCCTATAACAAAGTTATTTTCTAATTTCCAACGTATTTTTTGAGAAGTATCAGGAATTTTATCATAGGAAATAGGTTGGTTATTATGGCATATGCTAATGGCTGTGATGTCGATATAGGACTGCAACTTGTGTAGAAATTTATTCGCTAAATGATGTATTTCTTCGTTTGAACTATTCTTGTCTATAGTAAAAACAATATACTTTTGATTAGGACATAGTTCATTGATAAGCCAAACTTGTTGATCACTTCCAAAAACATGAACAAATAATTGATCCCAGTTTATCTTTTCCCATAAAGATGAAATGCTAGAAACCATACTACTAGATAGAGAATTATGAAATAAATTACCTAAACCGACTAGAAATAAGACAAAATAATTTTGTTTATAACAAAAAGGCAATGAATGAATATCTTCCATTCCATTCAATGTGGATAATAACATATTAGATTCGTTAGATTTATATATTTGGTTAAGAGACGAATATAATTTTTTAAGTAAAACGGTAAGTTCCTCTGCATCGAGAGGCTTTAGAAGATATTCTTTTACACCTAATTTAATCGCTTGTTGCGCATATTCAAAATCACTATAGCCACTTAATATAACAATGTATAAATCTGGATCTAATTCTTTTAATTCCTTAGTTAATTGCAATCCATTCATAACAGGCATTTGTATATCCGTAAATACAACATCTGGTTTTAATTCTTTATACATATGAAGTGCTTCTAAACCATTCGAGGCAGTTCCTATAACTTGAAAGTTCATTTCTGAATTTGTTATTTCATTTACAGTATCTTGTAGAATAATTGGTTCATCCTCAACGACCAATACAGTGTAAATTCTTGTGTTTGTCATAGTTTACCTCCTATTGTAATAGAAACTCCTCGATCAGGTAATGGTTCAATTTTAAAAATGACAACATCCCCATATAATATTTTTAACCTTGCAAATATGTTAATTAACCCCATACCGTTAATCTGACTATTTGAAATATCACGGTAAATATTGAATTCTGAAAACTTCTTTTGAAGCTCTACTAATTTTTGCTTTGTAATGCCAATGCCATTATCGGAAACTGTAATAAACCAGTTATTATGATCAATTGTGCCTTGTATATCTATTATCCATGGAGGAGAAATTTCGGTAGCAAATTTTATACTATTTTCTACTAGTGGTTGAATAATTAATCTTGGAATTTCAATGTTATATAATTCTTCAGGAATATTTAATTGGTAGATCAAATTATCCTGAAACCTGATCTTCATAAGGTTTAAATAGTTGTAAGTGTAATCGAGCTCATCTTTGATAAGTACAGGGCTACTACTAGAACTCGACACATAGCGTAGCATAGTTGAAAGATTGGTGCATATGTCTACGATCCCTTTATTGGCAGATTCTTTTCCCATAATTTTGATGATAGCTAACGTATTATATATAAAATGAGGATTCATCTGTGATTGCATGGCAGTAAGACGAGATTGTATTTCAAGTGATCTTGCGGCAACAACAGCATCTAACGAATCTTGCAATTGGTCGCACATTTTAACAAATACATGGTGTAAACCTTCAATTTCAACAATACCGCTATTCATATTCTGAGGAAGATGGATGGGTAACTCATCTAATTTTAGTTTCTTCATATTGGTATGTATTTGTCTGATTGGATTTGATAGTTTTCGAGATAACAAATAATTTATTACCATTGTAAGACATACAGCAATAAGACCAATCAAAGATAAAGTGTTACGTAATGCATTAATTGGAGCTAGNNAGAAGCTCATCTTCCGGTTCTGTTGCGAGTACCGTCCAACCCGAAAAATCTGACTGAGTTCCAGCAATAATTAGTTTTTCATTATCGATCGTATTTTCATTTTTTAGAATAAATGAGGAATTAGTTGATGGAGTAATTGAAGCAAAGTAATGATCTAAAGACAACTCAGCATTATTTAAAGGATAGATTAATTGCTGATTTGAATCATAGATAATGATTTGTTTAGTATTTTTAGATAATAATTTATTCAAGTTTGTATTAATAATATCAATTATTTCTTGATAGTTGACTTGAGTTTCAATTATTGCAGTAGGTTTAGGATCAGAAACATTCTCAGAAAAAGAGCGATAAAGAGAGACTACTTGTGTACCTTTGCTAGCCCAAGCGGTAACATGTGGAGGAGTAATTAACTTTTTACCGTCCAGCATAAGGATGTCAGTAATTAGTGATTGATTATCTAATTTACTTGTATCTATTTTTTTTACGAAGTAATTATGACCAAATCCAGCATAATTTCCTTTCAGATTTAGAATATTTATTTGATAATTTTTATAGTGCTGAGGTTCATAAATTAAGGTAGCAAGGTAATTAAATTCTCTTTGTAGCTTATAATCATGCGTCTCAAATAGCTTACTGTCAGTAAAGATAAGACTTTTGGCTTGTTCGGCAAAAAGCACTCTTTTTTGCATTGTGTTCATCTCAGCTAACACCATATCTAATTCCTGAATAGCTGTATTAGATAACTGGGAAAGCGATTCTGTGGCTCTCTCTTCTAATATAGTCGATGTATATTTATAAAATATGACCATGAAAAGAGAAATGGTTACAATCATAATCGTTGTGTAATTTTTAAAAAGTCTAAATTGAATTTTGTTTAGTTTTGACATAAGTTATATTCTCCATAGTTTCATCAGACAAGGACGTTTGTTTTGAGAGTAAAAAAATGTAAGCGCTATCAGTTTATTGAATATACGATCCAGTTAATATTCTATAACATGTTACAGCTGTATTCTTGCATGACCATATAAATGTGTCAAGTTCTAAAAGTCCACCATGTAGGTTTCTTTTATCTATTCTAGAGAATAAATAATTTGTTTATTGTTTATGTAACGACTTATAACTCATAGTCGATGAAAAACATTCATAAAAGGGGGACTTTCGAAGTGAAGAAAAATCTACGAACAACTTTTTCAAAAGCATTAACAGGGGTTATGCTTANNAATACGGGAACTTCGACATCAAATGTAAGCGATGCCAAAAAAACTGATGTTACACTTTCTGTAATGGCTTCAGCAGGCTGGATTAGAGATGTCGATAAAAAGTTGGCAGAGAAATTTAAAGAACAGACGGGTATTAAGATTGATTTTCAAGAAAATCCTGGTGATCAATTTGAGAATGTATTAATGACCAGACTTGCAACTGGAGAAGGTCCCGATATATTTATGGCAGAATCAGGATTATCTTTACTAAAAGTTCAACCAAATAAATATGCTGTAGATTTGTCCAATGAGTCATGGGTTAGTAAGTATCCTGACTATGCGAAGGTTCAGGCTAGTTATGATAATAAAGTGGTAGGTTTTACTACATGGGGAAGAGATTTTAGTGCGATGCTCTACAACACTGAAATTTTTGAAAAATATGATCTGAAAGAACCTACAAGCTATGAAGAATTTAAACAGGTTAGTGAAAAATTGCTTGAGAATGGCATTACACCAGTCTATTTCCCAGGTAAAGAGGAATGGTATAATGCGCAAGCATTCGATGCTGCAGTAAATATTGAATCTAAGGCAACTGGATCTTATGAGAAATTAAATAATAACACTATGAAATATGCAGAATCAGAAGNNTATTTAAGAAATCTAAAAGATAGCGCTGATAATGGCTATTTTGGAGAAAACTTCTTATCAGATACTTATGATCAAGGTATTGCAGGTTTGGTAAGTGGTAAATATGCGATGTGGCAAGGGTGGTCTACTTATGTAAATGATATTGAAGCAGCAGGTGGTCCATCGGCTGACAAATTTCTAGCCTTCCCTGCCCCATACGGAGATGATTTGAAAACTTTAGCAATGAACGGAACAGGAATGACGCATCTAATTAACAAGGACAGTAAAAATATTGATGCCGCCAAACAATATTTTGAGTTTTTAGCAGAGCCAGAGAATTTGCAGGAATATTATGATGGTAGACCCGATCTTCTGGAACCGACATTAGAAGGTGCAACAGCCAATCCTCCAGTAAATTACACGCATGTCTTAAAAACTGTAAATGATAAAACATTGTTAACCTTGCCTCAGTCTATTTTATATAACGGAGCAGATGGAAGTCTTGGGAAAAATGTTCAGAGTATGTTTTTTAATATGATGACACCAGAACAGGTGCTTCAATCCCTTGATGCTGCTAGAGCTAAAATGTTTGATGCAACGAAATAGAAGTTTCTGATTAATGCAGAATCCCTTTTGCTAATAAATTAAAATTTATTTTAACAAAAGGGATTTTGACATTAGGATAAGATACACATAGAAAAGGTGATGGATGGAATGAAAACCAATACTTTTATTCATAAGACTTTGTATCCTAGACGAATGGTGTTTCCAGCATTCATCCTATATACAATTCTCTTCATGATTCCTACTGTAATGGGGATATATTATGCCTTTACAAATTGGAATATATATAGTGATGCTATTCATTTTAATGGACTGGATAACTTTAAAGTTCTCTTCATAGATCAGTCGTTTAAGTACGTGAGACCCATTACAAATACGGTTGTATTTGCTTTCTTTACATCTGTGTTGGAAGCAGTCATCGGTTTATCATTAGCTATTATGCTTAATAGAAAAATATTTTCGCGAAATACATTGCGTTCTGTTTTCTTTATGCCACAAGCTATATCGACAATTGTAATCGGTATCATTTTTACGACGATCTTGCATCCAACTGGTCTTTTGAATAATTTTCTTGATTTAATCGGACTAGACTTCTTGCAGCAAAATTGGTTGACGAATACAGCAACCGCAATGCCTTCTGTTATAGCCGTAGAGGTCTGGCGATATTTTGGACTTAATATGGTTATCTTCTTAGCAGGATTACAAGGCATCGATCAGAGCTATTATGAGGCTGCTCGAATTGACGGAGCGAATAGCTGGAATCTATTTGTTAAGATAACCATTCCATTTATTATGCCGGCAGTTACGATCAATACTGTTCTAAACATCGTACATGGATTTAGAGCTTTTGATATTGTATATGCTCTAACCAACGGAGGACCGGGCAACGCGACAGAGGTTATTGCTACAATGGTGTACCGCGAATACTCTGCAGGG
>DOJM01000494.1:0-5393 GCA_003529225.1 Paenibacillus sp. | reverse complement strand
CCTTTTTCTCCATGTCGCTTCCTTCAGAATTCAAGTGGGATAATTATGTTAATGCGTTTGTAAAAGGACATGTATTAAGAGGATATTATAACAGTTTGGTTATGTCTTCTGCATCAGCGATAATAGGTGTTGTCTTTGCTGCTCTTGCTTCTTTTATCATAGTAAGATCGACAAATTTCACGAATAAGGTATTATATGGCTATTTCTTCTTCGGAGTGGTTGCAACTGGAAATATGGTAACGACGACGATGATCATGAGTAAGCTGCATTTAATNNGGTGCGATATTGCTTCTTGCTACGCAAGGGATATCCTTTGCAATGCTGCTATTTACTGGATTTATTAAGGGTATACCTAGGGAATTAGATGAGGCTGCTGTTATGGATGGAGCAAAGGCAGAAACTCTATTTTTTAGAATCATTTTTCCACTGTTAAAGCCGGTTACAGTTACAGGTTTCATGCTGAACTTCTTGGGTGCGTGGAATGGCTTCGAAACTCAGTTATATATATTAACGGATAGTAAGAAATGGGGAGCTATTCTATCCATGTATGGCGTATATGGTGAATTCTCGTCACCTTGGTCTAAAGATTGGGGTCTTATATCTGCGTATATTGTCTTAACTATTATCCCTGTGCTGATCGTTTATTTAATTGGGCAGAAATATATTATTGAAGGTATGACAGCTGGAGCCGTGAAAGGTTAGTGCACTGTAAGTTAAGTTAGTTATAGCGTTCTAGCAAAGGCCGCGATTTTCGAAAAATACTTATGAATGTGAGGGATGTTAGAATGAGTAAGTTTGTCCCTGGAAAAATATTACACTTGATTCTGTGTTTTTCATTGATTATAGGCTCCTTCGTTGGCGCTATTCAAAATGTAAGCGCGAACGGCTTGGAGGGGAATATTTACAAAGAGTTTTTTGTATCTACAACAGGCAACGACAATAATGATGGGTCTTATGAACACCCGTATCTGACCATTGCAAGAGCCCAACAAGCTGTTCGTGGAATCAATACAGCTATGACTGGAGACGTTTATGTTTTTATTGCGCCGGGCAATTATTACATCCATGACTCGTTGAAATTCGACGAACGGGATTCAGGTTTTAATGGGCATCAGGTTTTTTATAGAAGCCTCGGAGCTCCTGGAAGCGTGCATTTAATTGGCGGAGACCCTGTTACAGGCGGTTGGGTGCAGACGACTGCTTCCGATGTGGGTGGTACGGGTTATTTAAGTGAGTTGCCATCTTCTACGGAGGGCAAAGTGTATAAAGTTCAGCTTGATCCCTCAAAATACAACTTTAACCAACTTTATATTGGCTCCCTAGGAGATATTGGCTTCGATAAAGCCACCATGGCTCGTTTTCCCAACAAGGTGAATGATCCTAGGTTCCAAGCGTGGAATGGCGAATATCTCTTATCGACCAACGGTTCAAACAAAGATATGGGATACAAAGCGAGCGACCTGACTCCGGAGCATAAAAAGGCTCTGCAAGATGCTCAGGCAAGCGGCCGGTCAGAAATTGCTCAACTTTTTGTTTTTGACTGCGGAGGATATGCTTTTGAGTCTAACACTCTTCCTATTAACCGGATCGACACAACGAATAGTAAATTGTATTCACCGTACGATTCTAAGCATCCTGAAATGTATATTACTAAATACAACATTAATGCTAATGCCCGCTATTTCTTGCAAGGCAACATTTCCTTCTTGGATTCACCAGGCGAGTATTACTATGATAAACAGACAGGTTGGCTTTACTACTATCCGACAGACGCTGACAATATTGCAAACGTCGCGGATATGAACAACTTGAATATTGTCGTTCCGACGACGAAAGAAATTATTCGTTTAGAGGGAACGGATAAACCCACGATTGCGGAATGGGGTCAAACACCGAATCCTGCAAAACAAGTCAGCAACATTACGTTTGATGGATTTACTCTTGAATGTACAGAATCAGATAATTATATCGTAGATGGTTGGAGCTACGGTGAAACCTGGTACGACGGTGGTACGGCAATTCCATATCCACCACCAGAGGCATTGGGGAGCACACAGCCCTATTATAGTGATTATGCTGTTCGTCCCGCATATATGTATGGCGGGTTTACATTGATCAACACCAACCATATCACGATTCAAAACAGCCGTATTACCAATATGGGGTTGTTTGGAATTATTGTTTGGCGTGACAATACATTCAATACGTTCCAAAACCTTGCTATAGACAACACCGGCATGGGCGGCATTAACACGGATGGCGGTTATCCGGGTGTTGGTAAATACAACAACAACCATACCTTCTACAATCTGTCCATTCACCATGTTGGACAAGTCGATGCTTTTGGTGCTGGATTGCAAGTTATGAATACAGGTTTTAGCAATTTTAAGAACCTCGAAATTTACTATGCTCCTAGGCGTGCAATATCGTTTGTTGGTCAGGCACAGACTATGCCTAACGTTAGTCCAAACTTTGACCCGGTGAGAGATGTGTATAACTACGGCAACCGTTTTGAATATATTTATGTGCATGATGCTGAACAAGATACCGCTGAGGATAGTGCTATATTCATTGGAGCTCTATTTAAAGGCAATGATGTACAGAGAAAATACGGCACAAAGGACCCGTCAAAGGCTATTAATNNGGTGATTCAAAGGCGGGCAATATCTTTAATCAAATTGTAACTTCGGAGATTGGTAGTGCGCCTGACGTTCGAGATCCTAATACGGTTCATGGTATGGACTTGGCTATGGGCGCTACAGGTACTTATCTTTCTAATATGGAAGGTATTAACAATCAAAGTGCTAATTTACGTATTGAACCGACTCAAAATGGTGATGTATTTTATGTCGATAACTTAAACAGCGATTTTCCAACGTCAGCGTATAATCCTCGTCTCTATTATTCGTTTGACAATTCGAAGATGGAATATGACCGTATCGGTATCAATCGTCAAGAATTTCCATTTACTTCCGAATTATATAATCCGACCCCTCCGCAAATGCAATCGAACAGCTATTTTTCGGATGACTTTGAGAGCGGAAAGATTGATTCAACCAAATGGTCTGTCGAGAAAGGAGATCCGGTTATTTCCACTGCTTATACAGCAGAAGGTCCGTTTAACGGTCACTACTCTCTTTTTATCAACGGTGGCGCTAAGGGAAATTCAAACGGCGTTGCATTAAGCAGAACATTCGACGACAATTTAAACAAAATCGTAACTGGCTGGTTCTTTGATAAACGCCGTGATTATGCCGGTAATGACTATTGGGAAGGCTTAAATGATTCGGATGTTATGGGTCAATCCTACATGAGGGTTGATGACAGTACTTCTGCCGACCATGTCGGGTTAGGAATTAACGGTCATCTAAGCAAGGACTATTTCACTTATCTTGATGGTACTGGAGAAAAGGTAACGACCATACCACGTAGCTTTGGTTGGCATCAGTTTAAGTTTGACTACTCGACTCCTGGCGTTGTTGAACTTTCTATTAATGACAAGCCTGTATCAACCCTTGATAGAGAATCATTTAATTATATTGGCATGGGAAATTATGACGGCAATGGCGCTCCTGGCAAGAACACAGGTATGTCCTATTACGATGATATCGATGTTTATGGTGGTGTAGACGCTCCGCCAGTGCAGCCTCATCAATCGAAGCCGGACTCAATACCACCCTATACGCCACCGGCACCACCTGTTTCAATAATCGACTGGGATTGTGAAAAAGGCAGTATGCCGGTAACTGAGATTGCCAGTACGGGTAACGGACAGACTGTAACATATAATACTTATGGTTTTACAACTTTCTGGGGATCTAATCCGTATTTGAAAGTTGTAGAGAACCCGAAGAAAGCTCCGTCATACGATAACGACAATATTATGATAGAAGACGATAGTGAGAATACTATTATGGAAGATGATAGTGAGAATACTATTATAGAAGATGATAGCGATAATTCTATGATAGAAAACAATAGCAATTATAGTATGATCGTAAATAATCAGTCTGCGCAGTATTATGATGCTGCGACTCCGAATGGTTGGAGCAATTACACACTTACGCTTAAATTTGCGCTGGCAAGCGATTATACAAGCACTGAAAAACCATTACGTTTCTTTATTAATACGCAGCCGATCCTCCAATCCGGTATTCACGCGACTAAAATGACTTACCAACCGGCCGGATACAATGTTTCGTTTGATAAAAAAAGTAATAAAATGGAATTATACCGTGCAGACCAAAATTCTGATGGTACCAACATCAACAACCTAATTTCTGGATCGNNTTGTCCATCACTGCAAGTGAAGGTACTATAACCGCAACGCTTGATGGAACTACCACGATTACAGGGCAGGACTCAACCTATACAAGCGGCTTTTTTGGTATTATTCCTTGGGATGGTAACTTCGGAAAGTTTAACGTGTGCTTAGACGATATTAGTGTAAAGACAAACTTACCGAACATGGTGTACGATTCGAATCTCAAACTTGGTAACGCAACACTTAACGGAAAGTTCAACCCTGGTTATACATCCTATCAGGCGTCAATAGATAAAATAGATAATCCTGTTACACTGATTAAGCCATCCTCAGACAATGGTGCAACGTTCTCCATTTTACTGAATGGCACAGATATGACGAGCGATTTCGATGATACGGAAACGGTGCAAACACTGCCCTTAGTATTTGGTCCGAACACGCTCACAATCGTTCAGACATCAAGTGTAGGGGCAACGACTAACTATACCGTTGGCATTTACAAGCCCTATACAACTGCAACAATAGAAACAGTTTCATCGGTATCAGCACTGGTCGGGACACCACCAACACTTCCAACAACGGTTGTTGTAGCATTTGATGGAGGAGATCCCCAACAAATACCGGTTAAGTGGGATATGCTGAACAATCATGTTCTTAATACTCCGGGAACATACACGGTTACTGGCTCATTGGAGGGAATGTACGAGAAAGTGAGCATCACTGTCTATATTAACGGCATAACGTCAATTGACTCATTATCGCCTATATCAACAGGGATTGAGGAAGCACCTGTATTACCTACATCAATTTCTGCGCAAATGATAGAGAATGGTCAGCCGGGAAGTACGACATTACCGATTACTTTTGTTGATCTTGATCCTTCTTTATATTCAAAAGCAGCAACAATTATAGCTGTTGCCTATGTGGATGGACGTAGTGCTACTATATTGCAACATGTTGTTGTCTCAGAAACAGAGGCTCAGGACAAAACGCTTGTGAGCATAACAACACCCGCACCAATTACAGGAGTAGAGAGCGGAACAGCCAAGACGGCAGAAGCCCTTGGATTGCCTGCTTCAGTAGAACTGGTTACTGATGCGGGCAGAGTGGTTGCTAGTGTGACCTGGGG
>DOJM01000496.1:5405-5625 GCA_003529225.1 Paenibacillus sp. | reverse complement strand
GTAGATCGAAGAGATAACCTTCAGCTGCACCTTGGGGAATCGTGTATGAAAATTCACGAGCAATGGGGTGAGCCGATAGTCCAGATCGGAAGGGAGAACACCAATTACTAACCTACCTCGTTGGTCATTGCGTAATTCAGCTAACGCATCCTGGGTATTCTGTAAATGCCGAATCATCTTTACACAGTGCTCCAGAAATAGATTTCCTGCCTGGGTCATG
>DOJM01000496.1:0-5174 GCA_003529225.1 Paenibacillus sp. | reverse complement strand
CTAATGATTCTATACTTAATCGTGCACCACCCAACGATCTGACGTTAACAAATAGGATGATGGGTGGATGTAACGATACTACTACCATGAGGTGATTCATAATGAAACTTTTTTATATCGTCCTGGCGCTTATCCTGGCTTCACTGAATTTACGACCACCCATTACGTCCATTTCACCTCTAATGAGCACTGTACAGAATGATCTGGGTATAAGCGGGATTACCGCCAGTCTGTTAACCACACTTCCGGTATTATGCATGGGCATATTTGCTCCGTTCTCCGTAAGATTAAGCAGAAAGTGGGGAAATGAGGGCGCAATTGTTCTGGCTTTAAACCTCATTGGGTTAGGTACGGGATTACGATGGTTTGTTGGTACAACTCCATTGATGATGTTCACTTCTTTTCTGTCCGGTGTAGGAATTGCATTGGCCGGGCCGCTATTATCCAGCTTCATTAAGCAGTACTTCCCTGACCGGGTAGCAGCTATGGTGGGTATCTACTCTACAGCGATGGTGATGGGGGCCAGCATTAGTGTGGGACTATCGGTTCCGCTTCAGCATACGCTGGGTGGTTCGTGGAGGGGCTCGTTGGCTGTATGGGCATTTCTCGCAGCCATTGCATTGCCGATCTGGTTGAGATTAGCCTGGTCTGCGCGCACAGATCGACAATCCGGTAAAAATTCGAGTGTACTTAATGCACCACTTCCGGTGAACAACAAGCGTGCTTGGGTGCTGACATTATTCTTCGGGCTGATGGCAGCGATCTTCTATTCGTTGACCGCTTGGCTTGCGCCAGTAATCCAAAGCCAGGGGTATAGTCAAGAGACGGCCGGCAGCATCCAAACCTTATTTACATTGATATCTCTGCCCTCTACGTTGTTCATTCCCATGCTTGTACACCGTTACCAAAGACGTGTATTCTGGCTTGTCGGGTGTGCGTTATTAGAGTTGATGGGTGTCCTGATGCTGAACATATCCGTTAGCCCCTGGCTCGCGGCGATTCCACTCGGTATTGGAGCGGGTGGACTGTTCCCGATTGCACTGATGTTGCCCATTGATGAAACAAGCAATGCTCAGGAAGCCAGTAGCTGGTCCGCTATGACCCAATCAGGTGGCTACATTCTCGGAGCACTTGGGCCGCTAGCCATTGGCTGGCTCCACGATGCAACGGGCAGCTTCGTTCAAGCATTCTATGGTTTGGCTGTAATCATCGTGCTTCAGATTATCGTTCAATTGGTTATAGGAAATAAAAAAAGTTCTCCAGAGAGTTATGATAAACCGCGCTTTTCTGGAAATTACTTGAAACGGTTATAATGTTAAGAGATTGAATATAGTTAAATTACATGTAACCTATTTACTTTCTCTCCTTTTCAACTTGTGACAAATATCAGTTCCTAATTCAACCATAAATCCTAATAGTATATATAATAAGCTACATATATCCTTGGAGGTCAATGAAAATGGAGAAAATTCGTGTAATCGAGATTCCACCTCTAAAAGTCGTTAATTCAGGAAACATAACGGCGATGGAGGATTTCGAAACGTTCGACCAATGGTAGTCATCCATCGATGTCAAACATTATATTACACCCCGCGACTTTATGGGGTATAACGTCAAGAAAGGGTACTGGGAATGGTTTTTTGCACTGCCAGATGGACATGAAGATATAGGTGGATACGACGTTGTCGATTTTCCTGGGGGGTTATATGCATTTGCGGCTTCAAAAGACGCAGAGGAAGAGGCAACTGAGGAAACTAAAGCATCCATTCGCTCGTGGGTAGAGGCAAGCGGTTGCTTCGAATTATCAACAAGCGAGAATGATCAAGCAGAACGTTACGTTATGACCCATGTCACTACGCCCATGGGATATCATCAATCTGATATATTCGTGCCGATTGTTGCGAAATGAATACCTGGGCCCCGTAATCAACGGTTAACCTTTTGCCACTTTGCGGAAAATGCTTGTTTAATATTTCAAAGAAAAGGCCATCCGCAAAGGATGGCCTTAAAACCTGCCGTTACAGACAGCGCGCAGAACCGTAGCATAAGTAACGGAAAGCTTTTGGTGAAACTTATTATATCGATATATTCATCAACGCGTCTGATAACAGGTTTTTTTTATGTTTAAATAAAAAAAGCCTAGAAAATTATCCGGCTTCTCAAGTGAATATGGGACTCGGATATTTCACCAAGACTTCAAACTAAATTATAACAGAACCCAAAAGAATAGTCTAGTAATTTCCGTGTCCAATGTTAACATTGGAGTACCGGTAAAAATAATGCGGGTGCGCACAGCTATATGGGATGGAGTTCACCAATGAAGGGTTTAGACTTAAGTGAGAAGTTTTATTGGGAGATCATAAGGCCAATAATATCCAGACGTTTCCCACAACTATTGGAAAAACATGCTGCTGGATTGATTGGTTATGGCTCGGATGTCTTATGTTATGATGATGATTTATCAAGAGATCATGAATGGGGAGCGAGGTGCTACATTTGGTTGCTTGACTCGGATTATGATGTGTACGCTACATGCCTTAATCAAGCATTTGACGAAGGAGTTCCAATTTTATTCAAGGGGTATCCCGCTCGTTTTTCCGAAGATGAATCTAATGAGGTGCTAGTACCGTATAATGGGAAAACCAATATCCACCATGTTGCAATTACTAGTGTTTCTCGGCACATGCGAATCCAATTGGGATTGCATACTTCTCAGCCTTCCGTATACGATTGGTTAGTAATTCCTGAGCAAAAATTGATAGAGTGGACAAGAGGAAAGATTTTTACGGATCCTGTAGGCGAAATAACTGAAGCACGAATGACTCTTTCTTATCTACCGGAAGATGTATGGCGGTATAAATTGAAATATGCATGGAGCGCATTTCGTCTTCTATATGTGGCAGGGCTCACGGATATTAGAGGAGAATCATTATCAGCTAGGTTATTCTTAAACAGAGTGGTAGAGAAAGCAATTCAATTGGTCTTTCTCTATAACAAAAGATATCGACCTGGTACTTATAAATGGATTTCCAAGGAACTAGCACAGATCAGTCCTTTAGCAAATGAGTTGGCTGGGCATCTTGAAGGCGTTTTAATGGAACCTTGTGTCAAAAGAGCAGTTGAACAAATGGAGGGTGTATTAGCGCTACTAGTAAGACAACATAACGACATGAAGTTGACGGAATATATCGAACTTGAACCTCCTATCTTCTACGCAAGAGGTTTACAATCCCATTCTTATATTAATTTAGAGGATGCGTTATTCTCTTCGTTACCTAAAGAACTTCAAAATCTTGAAATACCAGGGTCTTTAGATCAATTTGTAACAAGTGAACATATATTGGTATGGGCGGATCATTATTCAAAGTTCAAGCCAATATACAGTACAAAGTCAAACATGGAAAGAACTGGCATAGGAGATATGATTGTTTAGTCGGGATGGTAGTTAATTATGATTAACATAAAGTGTACAGCATTCAGATAATATGTGAATGGCCATTCCTGAGAGGTGGCCATTTTTCAAAACTTACCGTTACAGACAGCGCGCAGAACCGTAGCATAAATAGTGGTAAAGCAGAAAATGATGATGATAAAGGTTGAAGTAGCATTGATAAATATGCTTCAGAAGCTAGCTATTCAAAATTAATATCGGATTGATTTGATTGTTCCGTAAGTAGTATACATGATAACTTACCGTTACAGATAGTGTGGGGAAATTATATCATAAGGCATTATGCTAATGGGCAGGATAATGCTGGTAAATGCCGAAATTACCTATGTTAACAAAAGTTAATAGGGGGCAGTCTATGCAAGGAAGCGAATTGTATGTTTATCACATTGTCACTAGGAAAAAAATGGACATTGGGCAGATAATTAGTTTTGACAAAAACAAAAAAAACACCTTATATCACTTCTTTTTTGAGAAGGAACAGATGAATTCCAAAGGGGAAGACTTTATTCAGATTTTGTACGGTCATTATACAAATGACGGCTTTAAGATGGATAAAGAGAATGCAGATGTAGCTATTGGATATGTGGGGCAAACAATTAGGGCTATTAGAGAAGTAATAGTTGAAATGGTTAGACTGCAAGAATATCCTGAGTATCCTTCACGATTGTCTTGCTTATACGCTGCGAAAAGCTATGAAGACGCTCTTCAATGGAAAGAACTTTTCGATTCTTACCATCGAAAAGTTTTGCAGATAGTAAAACTTCGGGTTATTGGAAATATCTTTGAAGGTGATGGTAATCTTTTACCAAAGGAAGATGGAATCCCTTTCTCACGAAAAATCGAACAAGCCAGAGAATATTGGAAAGGCAATATAAATAACGAACTTCCTGAGTTGTTGATTAACGGGAAAATTGAAGTAGTAGAAATTATTGATGAATTCTCAACTTAATTTCAACAAAAGCGTTTGAAAAACCATTGAATTAACGGGGAACGTTACTCTAGAGACCTGGGAGCAGTTTGTCGCCGCGGCAGCTGGTCCTTCTGTCGTTAGGCTAAAAGGCTTAGCGCAACAACACCTTATATTTATGATAAGGATCACCGTAATGTATCTAAGTACAAAGTGAAGTTTAACCACAAAATATACATTAGCATATAAAGTCAAAACCACTCCTAAAGAATGGAGTGGTTTTCTATCATTTTCGTTACCTCAATGCAAGAAGCTAGTATGCAAGTAAGTCCAAAGTTTTTTCAATTTCGGAGTCAATAGCAAGACCCCACCCCGGGAATAATGGGTTTATTTATTAGATGGAGCATGGTCGCTACATCAGCAATCTTTGAGTAGATATACCATTCTTTAGGTAAAGGCTCTTATTGTAAAGAAATATATCTCATTCAGCAATTGAAACATTGGATGCAGCGCTTATATCCCCCGGTGAACGAAGATTGTTACAGTTTGATTTCCTTTGCCCTACTCACAGGCGGAAATGCATGGAACTTGCATAACAATGTATGGAGAAGGAACTTCCCTGCTTGGTAAGAAGATGGCGCCTCTTCCGATTCAAACTGCATTTTAGATCTTTGATTTAGAAGAATTGAATATTTGTATGGTATTAGGCTTGCAAGATGGTCAACACGAACTTGCAAGCTTTTCTATGTTTATGTTAGTCGGTGACTTCCACTCTGAAATATGCTAAACTCCGTACAGCAATAAATACATATGTTG
>DOJM01000044.1:3673-4678 GCA_003529225.1 Paenibacillus sp. | reverse complement strand
GTTTTCCTTGGAAGATCCTACATCCCCCTGTGTAGATCATGGAGAGGCGCTTCATCTTCGGGATGTGCCTTGGGCTTCGAAGCAAATGTGGGCACCTGACGCTGCATACCGGAAGGGCACGTATTACTTGTTTTTCCCGGCCCGGGATAAAGAAGGTGTTTTCCGCATCGGAGTGGCTACGTCAACTTCACCGTCTGGTCCTTTTCAGGCTCAAGAAAGCTATATCGAAGGAAGCTTCAGCATCGATCCAGCCGTATTCGTGGACGAGGATGAAAGAGCCTACATGTATTTTGGCGGTTTATGGGGCGGACAATTAGAAAAGTGGCAAGACGGTGTATCTCAGCAAGATGCGGTAGAAAAGGGCCCAGAGGAACCGGCTTACGGTCCTTGGATGGGCGAGCTGAGTGAAGACATGCTGACATTCAAATCGGCCCCTCAGGAAATCAGCATTACTGATGAAGAAGGCAATCCAATTGTTGCGGGGGATGAAGATAGAAGGTATTTCGAGGGCCCATGGATGCACAAGTATAAAGGGAAATATTANNCTACTCCACGGGCACGACCCATAAGATCGTCTACGCGGTGAGTGATAAGCCTTGCGGCCCCTTTGTTTTTCAAGGAACGATCCTGAATCCAGTCATTGGTTGGACGACTCATCACTCTATCGTGGAATTTAACGAGAAATGGTATTTGTTCTATCATGACGCATCGCTGTCTGGCGGCGTGGACCATAAACGCAGTATGAAATTTACGGAACTCCATTATGAAGAAGACGGCAGAATCCGGCCGGTAGTACTTTAATTAATCAGATAGTCTACTTAAGGATGTCTTGGGGCTAACGCTTCAGAGACATCCCTATTTGTCTAATAATTTACTTTTGGTACATTTCAGATGGGGACAAGGAAATTGAAATATCTCTTGATTAATAATGTTACTCAAATTACATTTATTATTGAAGTAACATATTTTTGAGGGGGATAATGCGTGAGTAAACTTTCGAAAATA
>DOJM01000044.1:1280-3516 GCA_003529225.1 Paenibacillus sp. | reverse complement strand
TATTTAACGCAACAAATTCCATTGGATCTTATCTATCCAAGTTTACTGGCGATTACTGGGGCGCTATTCATTGCCCTATTCTCCAAGAAAATCAACTCTCGTTTAGGTGTAATCATGTTTATTCCTATTGTTGGAGCAATTTTTGACTATCTTGAAAATAGCATGGTTGCCGTAATGCTGCTTTCGTTTCCCCATATCACCAAACCGATGGTTGTGAGCTCCAGTATATTTACGGTTTCAAAAACATTCTTTGATTCGGTATACTTAGTATTGTTAGTGATACTATTCGGGATATTCCTATACAAGATTGTACGAGGGAAAAATAAACGAGAAGACAGGAGCACAATATCTAGTTAAGGTGGTCAAATGGAAAATAATCTTTCTTTAAGAGAACGAAAAAAATATCAAACCATGTTAAGTATTTTAGATGAGTTTATAGTTTCCCTTGAAAGCAAGTATTTTGATGAGATTCACATTGAAGATATATGTGACCGAGTAAGGATTTCTAAAGTGACCTTCTTTAGGTACTTCTCTTCCAAGGAAGAGGTTCTCGACTATTTTGTTCTTCGCTGGTGTTATCAAAGAAGTGTTGAAATCGATAGGGGGACCTTTTCAGGTACAGAGGGAATCCGTCATATGTTTAAAACCGCCGCTGATTCCGCATGCCAAGAAAATCCTGTTGTCCATCATCCAGTACTATTCTAAATTAAAGGCAGAGCCGGTAAAGAAGGAGCTTAGTGAATATGAACGGTCCATTATTTCACAAAACTCCTCTGAGGGCATTCACATTGATGTATTTCCTTTGCAGTCTCTATTCATATCTATTTATCTCAAATAGAAGGCATATCAGAGTCACAAAAAGTGCTCTATTCACGGCAGCTGTTGTCACTTTTTTATGGAATCCCATTTCAGGTTCATATTGACGTGTCAGAACCGCAGACAATACTGAGTGCTTATATGGACAGTTTAGATCTCTTGTTTGGTAGACTTATAATCATGGAATAAGACGCAAAGGATTTGAAGCGATGAAATTATATTTGTTTATTATTCAAGCCTTTTATTTATTATCGCTTATTCCCTGGTTCATAATTTGGGGATTATCCTTTATGGTTTTTGATAATGGAATCTCAGCATGGGGAATATCAATAATGATAATTGTTTCTTTGTATCCAGTTGCTGTTGTGATTTGTTCGATTCTATCTTGGATTTTTAGGGGAGGGTTTAAATCTTTAACTATCTTTTTTATTAGTGCTGTTCCATTACTGTGGGTGATTACGTTGGGGGCTATAATAATTGGTTATTAAATTGGTTCTCGATAATGTGCTTTGAGAAGACTACTTTAGATCAAGATAAGAAAACCCTGTGGCTTGAAACTTTGGGAGAATCAAATGATTGAATAATTTAGTAGCGATTTAGAAGAGGGGGCAATGATTGTATAGAATAAATTCTTGCCTTTTAAGTTTATTGGAGTTATTATAGATTCATAAAGTCTTTAAAGGAAACGGAATGAGATCCGTTCTTTTTTTTGGGAGAATAATAGACAAAGAAGATCCTTAATATCTTTGATAAATTTTAAAAAACGAAAAGGGGAACGAAAATGACTTACGATTGTGTAATTATTGGCGGAGGACCGGCAGGTCTAAATGCTGCTCTTGTGCTAGGTAGGGCAAGAAAAAGTGTGGTTGTTATTGATGAAGGACGCGCACGTAATAGGGTTACTCGAGAAACGCATGGCTTCCTTACTAGAGATTCTATAAGTCCAAGCGAATTTAGGAGGATTGCGAAGGAGCAGATTAGTGCCTATCCTTCCGTTACTTTTGCGGAAGATACCGCCATATCGATTACGGGAACCGATGGCGATTTTCAAATTACGACGGTTCAGGGTCAGACTTTTCACAGTAAAAAGGTGCTCTTCGCCATAGGGATGAAGGACCTCCCGATGGATATTAAGGGACTCTCAGACGTATATGGTAAAAGCGCCTTTATCTGCCCCTATTGTGATGGATGGGAACTAAGAGATCAGCCTCTTGTCGTAATTGTTAAGGGAGCCGATGCAACGCATATGGCCCAAGTGTTATCTGGTTGGACGAATAAGATTACCATATGTACTAATGGATCTGATGACTTGACGGATGCACAACGCGAAGAGCTAAATCAACATAACATTCCGGTCTATGACTCACCGATTCAGTCGATCGAATCTGACGATGGCATGGTGCAGCAAGTTCTGTTGAAG
>DOJM01000044.1:0-1231 GCA_003529225.1 Paenibacillus sp. | reverse complement strand
CATTATTGCCGCTTCTATGGGCTCCTTAGCTGGGGTCGGCATTAACAACGAGTTGAATGAAGAGGAATGGCGTAACATATGATGCTATTGTACAAAATAGTCTAATTCATTTATTCCCTTGAGCTGAATCTACATCCAGATTAGTATAGAAACTAGCTATATTTATTCTGAGAGGGGTAGTTCAAAATAAAAATTGGATTCTTAATTGTTGATATGCAAAAACTTTTCTTACACGATCATATGGAGAAATTAAATGTAAGTGAGGCTTGTGAATACATTAATCATGTGTCTGGGTTACTTCGTGCGAAGGACCAAATCGTCATCCATATACAAGACATGGAAGGGGCGAGTTCGGATACGGATCCAGATGCAAGAAATAGTATACCGGAAATTACAGTAGCGCCCACGGATATCCAGCTGGCGAAAGAATTCTCTAATGCTTTTTGGAAAACGGATTTGGAACAACTGCTACGTGAACATGGTGTTGAATTCATCATCGTTGCGGGCTTCGCCGCAGAACATTGTGTAACCTTTACTATTAACGGTGCACAAGAAAGAGGCTTTCAAACAGCCCTTTTACAAAAGGCAATCCTTAGTACACGGCCAGATGCTATTACCTCGATTTACCGTGATCGGCATATGATCTCTTACCCTGTGATCGAATTCTTAATGGAGACCATGGCTTGAGATTCTACTANNCTAATATGTAACTCTATTTTATTATAGGATCGTCCTTCACTAATTGAATTTTCTATATTGAATAAACTCTAAAATAAGAAAAGTCCCCTTTTAGACTTACGACTGTGATTATTAAGCTAACTGGCAGGATAGAGTAGTAACATTGTGGAATAAGATATAGAAAAATCAGTTAATTTTTATGTTGTTTATTCAGGAGGATTTTTAATTGTGTGTTATGAACAGGATTTTAAAAAAAGGGTGCATGAAGTTATTACACGGAAACAATTATGTTCAATTATGAATGACACTAAGTGGGAAAACTTACAAAATAATGTACTAAAAAAACTACCTTTTCCCCCTCCATATCAAGCTAAGTATGTATTAGACGATATACTTTATCCAGAGAACTTCGAAAACGACGTCTGGTATTTAGGGGATTGGATAGAAGGACTTTCACCTTTTTTTTCTGTAGAATGGATACGGGTTAGACCAAGGTATCAGAAGCACAAGGGGAATCTGCTTCCTCCTGAATTAATTGACATAAGTAAAGAAT
>DOJM01000158.1:6126-7681 GCA_003529225.1 Paenibacillus sp. | reverse complement strand
ATCTCTTATGTTTAACTCTCCAGTTCCTATCATATTTTCATTACATATGATTGCAAAAGCAAACCTTCTCCTTGGTTCTTGTGATGAGTCTTGTATCACTTGAATCACAAAATTTTTCGAGTCCTCTTCCGTATTCGGACCCCAAGGTTGATATTGACAAACTATAACTTGCGATGCGTATTTATGTACATCAATCCAATCAATATTAGTAAATTCCCTTAACGCCAATCTTTTGTTGGAAAGATTAATATCAGGGTATTTCATTCTAATCCCCTCGCTTTTTATATTGGAAATAATATAATCCTTTCTATCGATTTGCCTCGTTAGTTNNTCTCCATCAATGGTACCATAAAGTGGTAACTCAGTTTATACATTAGCAACAATCTTTAAGAAAACAGCCTAATAGAAAGAGGTAGCCCAGCATCCAATTCATGGCTGCTGGGCTACCTCTTTTAATGTGCTGGATTATAATGTTGTTCCTTTTTATATTCGTTGGGAGGGAGCCCGACTTCTTGTTTAAACAGCTTGGAGAAATAGGAGTAGTTGTTGTATCCAACTTTACTCGCAACGGTATACACAGACATGTTCGTTGTTTCCAATAGATGCTTCGCAGCTGCGATTCGGACTTGGATGATATAGCTACCTAACGAAACACCAGTCTCTCGTTTAAATATTCTTGCCAAATAATCAGGATTGAGATAGACGATTTCGGCCAAATCATTTCGTGTCAGGTCATCACCGTAATTGGCATGAATATATTGTTTGATTTCTTCTGCGACGGATTTTGGCTGTGCAGCAAAGTCACGGTATTTCATGGCTGTAGTGACTAGATATTCTAGATATTCCTCCATATCCTCGATCGAATCCAAAGAGTGCATGAATAATCTATCATTTGTTTTGCCTGAGTATAATTTGTGTGAACGTATCCCCTTCAGGTTGAGAAATGAATAAACCAGCTGAACTACTTCCAAGCGGAACAAGCTAAGGACAGAAGTCTCAAGTGTCCTGTTGTTAAGCATAACCTTTAAATATTTCGTAACTTCCTCAAGAAAAATAATGAATTGATTCTGGTTCAGCAGCTCTTCCAAAGAGGCAAGATCCGGTGGCGTGTAGCCTGTTTTATTTTGATAGAGATAAGCTTCCACTAAAAAGGTCTGGTTTCTGCATCTCGTAATTTCCTCATCCATGCACAGGGATTGTTTCAGTACATTCCCCACATTATTCAGTTTATCGTATAAACCAATATTGCAGCAGACGTCACACTTTAAATAAGGATTCGCCTTTTGAATAAAGGAAGAGCATAATTCTTCAAGTAACGGTGTGTCCGGTGTCTGGTTCCATTTTAATATGGCGATCCAGTTATAATCTTTGTATTCCAGAATGCTCTCAATAGTAAAGCAGGAACTCTGAAACAATTCGTATAATACATTCAGCAGCGCAAAATCAAAAAGATCCTTCTCTTCTTTTCCCATGCTGCCGTTGTACGGAAATAAGTTGAAGATCAAAGGTTGCAGAGTATCGCTCATTTGATAGGAGAGGTTCTGTTCTTTAATGG
>DOJM01000158.1:3839-6010 GCA_003529225.1 Paenibacillus sp. | reverse complement strand
CCGCTACCCTGAGGCATTTCAATATCCGAAATCAGAATTTGAATAGAATGCTTTTCTATTATTTCACGTGCCTGAGCGACATTATTTGCTGTATAGACAGTATCAATGTGTAACGATTCCCAAACTATTCTCTTTTGCAATGCGGCAATAACATAAAAGTCATCATCAACAAGCAGTACATTCATAGTTAGCTCTCCATTCATTTAGATTTTTTAGGAAGCTCCGGAAGAGATAAGATTACACTAGCGCCTCCGCTCTCCAAATTGGAGAATGTGATGGTTGCTCTTTTTAAATAGAGGTATTCCAGTCTTTTAAGCGTATTCATAATGCCGATCTGCGTACCTTTGCTTTGATCCAAGGGCTCTCCGAGATTTAGCTTCTCTAATACTTGCGGTGGAAAACCGGGACCGGTGTCGGTGAGCTGGATAACGAGCATGTCTTCCTCTTCAATCCGTAATCGTTGGACTGTAAGCCTGATCTCTACTTCATGTTCTCGTGAAATCGCATATTTAATTGAATTTTCAATGAAGGTTTGCAGCACTAACGGTGGAATTTCTACATGGCTTGCCTGATCCTCTAGCTCAATATAGAAAATAAATGCATCCTGATAACGTTGCTTTTGAATCTCCAGATAGGTTCGGACATGCTCGATTTCATCCTCCAGCCGGACAAAATTTTCGCCATTTTGAAAAATATAACGGAAGTATTTGGATGTAGACAACGTCATATTCTCAATTTCTTTATACATTTCAATTTGGGCCATGCTATAGATGCTAGTCAGACAATTCAAGAAGAAGTGGGGCTTGATTTGTAGCTTCATATAATCCAGCTGTATCCGCTGCTTCTCCAGTTCCTGTTCGTACATAGTGATTTTGAAGGTTTTAATTTGTTCAACTANNTGTTCCAGCTCTATAATCTCACTGCTTTTGAAATCTGCGGGCTGCCCTGCCTCATTAATGAAAGCAAGGTTCTCAGAGAAGCTTTGAATCGGCCCCAGCACTCTTTTTTTGAAAAAAAGCAGAACGATGCATAAAGTGGAGGTCACAATGAAGAACAGTAGCATTATAAGCAGCTGAGCAATCATGATTTTTTCGAATATGCCATATTTAATGACCATTTTGGTGCTGAAATTTGTGTCTGAGAAGGCGCTGTTGATAGTTGTACGCGATTGCAAAAGATTTGAGAATCCCCCATCTTCTGTTATCAGCTTTCCGCTGTTCGATATGGGACTAGTTAAAGACTGTTCATTCTCATCCACTAGAGAAACATAACCATTGGCACCTAGATTAATTTGGCGTAGAGGACGGATCAGATTATCAGCGGAGATTAGTCCGATTAAATAACGATTGTAATAGGGAACGATGTTAATCACATAGTAGTGGTTGTTTACAAGAATTGGTGTCCATTTGGAGTAAAACTTCTCATACATCTCCTTATCATCAATATAAGAAATAATCTTCGTTTTGAGCACCCTGTAATCCGTATAGGTTACGCTGATCGGTGCACAGTTTAAAATAAAGTTATCATTTTTCAAATAGTAGAAAAAGTTGTATTCATGTCCGTAGTTTTTTTGTAGCTCGGTAAAGCGTTTATAAAGATTATCATTTGCCTTTAAGAACTCGATACTGTTGACCCCGTAGGTATTCATCGCAAGCAAGCTCTCATCGTTTCCAAGCGTCCAGCCCATGTAGTGATTAATGTAGGCAAAATCATGATTAATACGATTGATGTAGAGTGCCGCGGTATCCTGCAAATTTCGAGTGGACTGCTGCTTCACAATGGAAATGGAAGCGATGCTGATCGCTAAATCCAGAATAAGGACTGTGAACGAAACCAACATCATGACTTTAATATAATGACGAATGGGGTACGTTTTGTGTTCCGCTGTTTTTTTGGTCATAAAATCATTATAAAACCTCTGCGTGAAAAAAACATAAGAACTCGATAGTGTTTTACCTCAAAGTCCGGAAAGCACATGCAGAAGTCGGAATACTGTTATGAAATCTCTCAAAGTAAGGTTTTGACTTTTGTAAGCGAATTTAAAGGTCTGGATAACCATCTTAAAGCGTCCGGAATACGAAAAAATAAGAAGTTAATATAAAGCTATTCAGATGCACTTTAATAAATTGAAATGGGGGATTAAGAGATGAGTCAACACAGGAATAAAAAGG
>DOJM01000158.1:3344-3831 GCA_003529225.1 Paenibacillus sp. | reverse complement strand
AAAAGACGGGAATAATGCAGCGACTAGTGAGACGAGCAGTTACAACAAAGAAGGTCTGCCGATTGTTAATGAGCCTGTGACACTTAAGGTGTTAACGGTTCGTTGGGGAAGCATGGGAGACACGTTTACGCAGAACCAATGGATGAAGGATCTGGAAAAAAATACGAATGTAAAAATTGAATGGCAGGTTATGTCCTCCAATGACTGGGCCGAACAGAAGTCCATAATGCTGGCTAGCGGTACTCTTCCAGATATTATCCTAGGAAATCAAACCTTCGGAGATTCTGATATCGTTAATAATCTAAGCTATTTCCGCCCGTTAGATGATTATATTGAGAAAAATATGCCAAATCTTAAAGCGGCCATGGAAGAAACACCTGAAATGAAAAAAATCAGCACCTTTCCTGACGGCAAAATTTACTCTCTGCCAACAAGGCTTCCATCGCGTCCAAAAAGCTCTCGCCAGCCTGTGATTAACAAAACCTGG
>DOJM01000158.1:0-3267 GCA_003529225.1 Paenibacillus sp. | reverse complement strand
GGTAATGACCTAATCAGTCCCTTCGGAATTGCGGACTTGAACAACAACAATATGTTAATCAAGGACGGAAAAGCGATATATTCTCCTGTTTCGGAGGAGTTCAAAGAAGGTCTTAAATGGGAAAACAAATTGTATGCGGAAGGTTTGCTGGATAAAGAGGTATTCACACAGGATGACACAATGAGATCAGCGAAGTTCCAAAATCCGGATGCTCCTATTGTGGGCTTTACTTACCAGTGGACCCCGGATGCTGTATTTGGTAAATGGAGCGATCAATATGTGACGATTCCGCCGATTACCGGACCGGATGGTAAACGTTATACGATCGGGAATCCAATTGGGATGAGTCTTAATCGCAATGAACTGCTGATTACTACTTCGAGTAAGTATCCAGAGGTTGCTGCGCGTTGGGCAGATCAGTTCTACACGAACGAAGCGAGCATTCAGAATTTCTGGGGTGCGATTGGAACGGTAATTAAGAAGAATGATGACAGCACCTATACATTGATGGATCCACCTGCTGGAACCAGCGCAGATGCCTGGTACTGGGATCAGTCTCTTCGAGATTTCGGACCGAAATATGTGAGCCCGTCCTTTGAACAGAAAATCGTTCTTAATCCTGAAAGTGGAGATGGGCTGAAGCTGCAGCTAGATAAGCTGGGTAGTGAATATGTAACAGAGCCTTTCCCTAACGTTATGTACACCTCCGAGGAGTTCGAAGAGCTGCCAACCTTGACCACGGATATCGATGGTTATGTGAATACAATGCGCTCCCAATTTATTAGCAAAGGCGGAATTGATGAAGGCTGGGAGGATTATGTCAAGCAGCTTAATAAAATGGGACTTGAAAAATTAATTAAAATTCGCACAGATGCTTACAGTCGTTATATGAGTGTGAAATAACCTATTCGTCTTTCGAAAAAGGTGCTGCCCTGCATAAATCTGTAGGGTAGCATTCTCTATTTAATAAGGAGGGGATGTCATGAAATCTGATCCAATTCATTTCAGTCGGAAATTCGGACAAATCAAACAAAACTGGGGTCTGTATACTTTGCTTTTTCCTGCAGTAGTCCTTACGTTATTATTCGCATATAAACCAATGTATGGGGTGCTTATTGCCTTTAAGGATTATAGCCCGGCGTTAGGAATAGGCGGAAGCCCATGGGCTGGATTCAAATACTTCGAGAAGTTCTTTAATTCCTATCAATTTTCAGCAACGATTAAGAATACGCTAGTCATCAGTGTGTATAGTCTGATTACGTTTCCGATTCCGATTATGCTTGCGCTGATGGTTAACCAGATGAGGCCAAACCGTTTTAGACGTTTTTTCCAGACGATATCTTATATGCCACACTTTATCTCCACGGTAGTTATGGTGGGCTTAATGATGATTCTGTTCTCACCTAGCACCGGACTGCTCGGCAATATGTATAGTCTTTTTGGAAAAGAAGCACCTGATCTAATGGGCTCTGCTGGTTTATTCAGCAGTGTGTACGTCTGGTCGGATGTGTGGCAGCATGTCGGCTGGGACAGTATTATCTTTATTGCTGCGCTCTCCGCTGTTGACCCTAGCTTGTACGAGGCTGCCACCGTGGATGGCGCTAGTCGGATGCATAAAATCCGTTATATCGATATTCCGATGTTGATGCCAACAGCGATAACATTGCTTATCCTGCGGGTCGGAGGACTGCTTGGGGTTGGATTTGAGAAGGTATATCTGATGCAGAATGATCTAAACATCACCTCCAGCGAAATTCTTTCCACATATGTTTACAAGATTGGCTTGCTCAGCAGTCAGTACAGCTTTTCATCAGCTATCAATCTGTTCAACACTGTTATTAACTTTATTTTATTAATTATGGTCAATCAGATTTCCAAAAAATTAAGTGAAAATAGCTTGTGGTAGAAGGGAGGAGAATTGAAATGGGAGTATTAGAAACAGCACCAAAAGGGAATGTAGGAAAAATAAAGAAGAATCGCTCATCAGATACTATAATGGAAATTGTAATGTATGTAATATCGGCCATTTTTTTAGTCATCTTGATTTATCCGCTGTATTTTATCGTCATTGCTTCGTTCAGTGATCCTTCCGCGGTAGCAGGAGGTCAGGTTTGGTTATTTCCTAAAGGGTTTACATTTGATGGTTATAAAGAGCTGCTTCGTCATGAGAACATTTGGATCGGATATTGGAACACCATCCTGTACACGGTGGTTGGGACTGCGATTGGTTTAGTTGTAAATATCTCAGCTGCCTATGCGTTGTCAAGAAAAGACCTTGTCGGTCGGAAATATATATCACTGTTTTTCATCTTTACGATGTTTTTTAACGGGGGATTGATTCCAACTTTTCTAACGATTCGTGATTTTCATCTATATGATACTTTTTTGGTTATGGTACTACCTTTCTCTGTAGGGGTCTTTAACATTATTGTGGCACGTACTTTTTTTCAGACAAGTATTCCGGGAGATTTATGGGAAGCCGCTCAAATTGATGGTTGTGGCAATCTCCGTTATTTTGCTCAGATCGTTTTACCGCTGTCGAAGGCAATTATTGCAGTGCTCGGATTATGGATCGCCGTGGGCTACTGGAATTCATATTTTAATGCCTTGATCTATTTAAAAAATCCAAACATGTATTCTCTACAGCTAATACTTCGAAATATTCTGATCACTAATCAGATGCAGTCTGGTATGGGAACCGGTGAAGCTGCACAAATCGCACTACGTCTCGCTAATATGATGCGGTATTCTGTTATTATCGTGGCAACAGTTCCGATCATGTGTGTATATCCTTTTGTACAGAAGTACTTTAATCAAGGGGTAATGATCGGTGCAGTGAAGGAATAATCACATTATCATTATTAAATATCATGGAGGATCAGGACAGTAATGAAAAAGCAACTAAGAACGAGTATGCATAAAACAATCACTGTCATTCTTATGGTGACCACGTTGCTTGCAAGCCTTACAGCCTGTAGAGGAGACAATGGGGTTAGTACTGTCGATCCCGAGCCTGGAGAATTCAACGAAGCGGGTCTACCCATTGTCAATAAACCAGTGACGCTGAAAGTTCTTACGGTTCGGTGGGGAAGCATGGGAGATAACTTCATTCAGAATCAATGGCTCAAGGACTTAGACAAGAATACGAATGTCAACATTGAATGGCAGGTGATGTCCTCCAATGATTGGAATGAACGGAAGTCTATTATGCTGGCAAGTGGTACGCTCCCAGATATCATCTTAGGGAGTGAAGTCTTCAGCGATGCG
>DOJM01000099.1:494-4477 GCA_003529225.1 Paenibacillus sp. | reverse complement strand
AGTGGCTCCGATTAACAAGAGCGTGACGCTGCAATATAACATGAACAACGGTGATGTAAAGAGTGCACAGACGATGCTGGATGGCTTAGGCTATAAGCCTGGTCGCAAAGATGGCTATTTCGATACTGGCACTAAGAATGCAGTGAAGAAATTCCAGAGTGAAGCGAAACTTCAAGTCACAGGCATGATTGATGCCAAGACTGCGGAGGCGCTGGAGGTGGCACTGATCAAAGTGATTCAGGACCCTGCCAACGACAACCAACGGAATAGAGGGATTGCTGAGATTCAGAAGGAAATTAAGGCGGCAGCGTCGAAAAAGTAAGAAGGCTGAATTCAGCCTTCTTTTTTTCTATATATAAGAATCGATCAAGGGTATATCGCACGCATGGTGTAGCTTAAAGCTGCAATAATACATTTTTTTATGGTAAGAGGATGGCCGAAGNNGCAGTAATACTTGCTCCATGAGGAGCTTTCGAACTATAAGTGAGGTTATTTCTGTACATTTGCAGTATTCGCTCCTAATAAAGAGGATATCTGTACAAAATGCTGCACTTTTACAGGCTTTCTCTAATCTAGCCAAAGTGAAAGGTATGAATGAATAAGAGGGATGAACATTTTCATTCTGGTATGTGAACAGGGGTTCATGAAAGTTTTTTTGAAGAGTAGGAAGGCGTGTGACGAACAGTTTGAATGTGATTCAGGAATTGTTAGGAAGCTTGGGCACTGCGTTCTTACACTTATTGATCCAGCCATATTACTATATTGCTATTATATTTATTGCGTTGTATTACCGTCGGCAGGTGGCATTAGAACGTAAACTAATTCATGTGAAGTTACATAGCTGGGGTCAAGAAACGTGGCGAACGGTGTGGAGCGGGCTGGTAATGGGACTAGTGGTTTCTATTGCAGCCATATTGTTAGGGGTATCATTATCAGGTACAGCTGTAGCCTGCATTTGGGTAGTCAGTGTGCTGTTATCGCTATTGCGTGTACGGTATTTGTGCTTTGCTTATTCTATAGGTCTGCTAGGCGTGATTCAATTTGTACTGTCTTTCTTTCCGGATGCCTTAGATAACGGAACGGTCGGAAATATTACAACAGCCATACGGGAGATGGATATTCCCGCATTGCTAGTGCTAGCTGCGCTACTGCACATGGCGGAGGCGCTGCTGGCCCGCTGGCAAGGGGCGAAGCTTGCGACGCCCCTCTTCTTGAAGGGCAAGCGCGGCATGGTTGTCGGCGGCTATCAGCTGCAGGCTTTCTGGCCGCTGCCGCTGTTCCTGCTGATCCCTTCAGGCGCAGGAACGGATCTGCCATGGCAGCCGCTGCTGGGCGGCGGGCTTGGCATTGTCTCTTTGCCCGTCATCATCGGCTTCAGCGAGATGACGCAGGGCATGCTGCCCGGGCGCAAGGCGGCCCGCACTTCAGGACGGCTGCTGATGTACAGCATCGTCCTGCTCGGCTTAAGCCTGCTTGCCGCTTGGTGGAGCCCGCTGACCCTGCTCGCGGCGCTCGCAGCGATGGTGCTGCACGAAGGGTTAAGCTGGTACAGCGCTCTGGAAGAGCGCAGTATCAGCCCCATCTTCGTGCATCCACCGCGCGGCCGCAAGGTGCTGGCCGTGCTGCCGGGCAGTCCCGGGCAGGAGCTGGGCATTCTGCCCGGCGAGATTTTACTGAAGGTCAACGGGGTCCTGTTGACCGATGCCGCGCAGCTACATGAGGCGCTGCGCATGAATCCAGCATTCTGCAAGCTGGAGGTACAGAACCGTGAAGGGGAGAGCAAATACCTTCAGAGCCCGATCTACGACGGGGACCATCATCAGCTCGGTATCATTCTGGTACCGGAGACAGATGGAGCGGTTACTGCGGAGGCGAAGCNNTTCAGCATCATCGCAATGAAGACAGGTACTCGCAGCCGGAATCTTCCGAACGGCCGACTCAAACGGAACAAAGCCGCTGAAACCAAAAAGGAATCGGCGGAAGGATAACTAAAGTTAAGCCCGGACTCTGGAAATAGAGTCCGGGCTTTGTTGTAGTATGGCTTGCAAGGGAGAGGCATTATCTTGCTGGTGTAATTCAACCTGAAGTTATATTAGTCACCTCTGTGAAACAGGAAGTTATCCCCGCCCACCCTTCAAATAAAAAATAGCGATTTGCGTACGATCTCGCAGCTCTAATTTACTCAGAATATCCGTTATGTAATTTTTGACCGTACCCTCGCTTAGGAACAGCTGTCCGGCGATTTCTTTGTTGGTATGCCCCTCAGCGATGGAGGCGACAACGGCCAATTCCATTTTGGTCAGTCCGAAAGATTCCAGTGGCTGTACCTGTGGAGATTCAGGACGGGCCGCGGGCTGTAGAAAGGTGGCTAGCTTGCGCGCGATATCAGGGTGGATTAGCATGTTGCCTTCATTAACTGTTTTGACACCTTGTATGATACGGTCAGGCGGTATGTTTTTGAGCAAATATCCACTGGCTCCGTTTCGCAGCGCCTCAATGATATACTCATCGTCATCGAAGGTAGTTAGCATCAGTATCGAAACCTGAGGAAAAGCCTGCTTAATTTTCTCTGTCCCTTCAACACCCCCGCAGCCTGGCATATGAATATCCATCAGAATCACATCCGCTATATCTCCCGCTTGGAGCAAATTCAAGGCCTCGTTTCCGTCACTCGCAGCTCCGATCACTTCAATATCGGGGTCCATCCCTATCAGTACCTGCAGACTTTGACGAATAAAAGGATCATCATCTACAATCATCACCTTAATCATTAGTGTGGCTCCTTCTTCATAATATAGATTTCTTCTTTACTTCAAGTTCTACGCTCCCTATACAATCTCGCCCTGCTTATAAATGGGTAAACGCGTAACAATGGTGAATTGAGGCTCCTGCCGCCATTCCAAGGTTCCGCCGATCAGATGTGTACGTTCGAACATTCCTTTCATCCCGACCCCTCCACTTTCCGGTAGTTTGGTTTGCTTACTGCCTTCAGGAAGTGTCCCGTTGTTACTCACCTCCATCGTAACTCCCGTATCACAGAAGTCTATTCTGATAGAAATCGCTGTTGCCTTTCCGTGACGCAGGGCATTGGTTATGGCTTCCCGGGCGTTCTTATACAAGATCACCTGAATACTAGGATATAGCGGGTAAGGTATCCCATGCACTTGGTATGAGGTCTCTATTCCCGTATCGCGGCCGATCTCTTCGAGCAGACGGTCTAACGCATAAGCTCCCTCTAATTGTGGCGTATAGTTGATACGCTTCACTGCAGAGCGCATATCGTCCATGCTGGCTGACAATTGATCACGAATGAGCTCCATCATCTGCATCCCGCTCTCGGGGGAGGCGGGTAAGGTGAGCAGCGCGGCCTCCATCATCATTTTAATACGAATGAGGCGGTGGCCGATATCATCATGGAGCTGGCGAGAGATGCGCACCCGTTCTTTGGACTGGGCTGCATCTTCTATTTGGGCGTTAAACTCCAGCAATCGGTTGCGGGCTTCATCCAGCTCGAAATGCTTTTTTCGCAGCTCATCGTATAGATGGAGGGTGTTCTCACGGCCCCGACCAGCTCTCTGCAGCAATTCGTTGAGATAGGCAATGAGCAGAAAAGTAATGTTAATAAAAGTGATTATAAGCTTTGGAGAATCCCAGAGCGCTATGTTCAAGGTAATCAGATGCACAACCGTAAACACGAGAGGTACTGCTTGGGGCTGAAGTCTAGAATAATAAAGTAATGCTGAAATCGCCGGGAAAATCATTATGCTGCCGTACTGGTAACATAACCAGGCAGTGAACAGTATTTCCACAATGCTTATTAAGGCATGAAAGGAACGGGGTAGTTTTGGCACCATGACCACAAGGAATAGAAGCATCAGAATATGCAACGTGAAGATTCCATAGTCGGCATATGGATAGATGTAAATGCTAATACAAGCAGGAATTATGATGAGTAGGTATCGCAATAGGGTCAGCTCTCTAGT
>DOJM01000099.1:0-481 GCA_003529225.1 Paenibacillus sp. | reverse complement strand
TCAAAAGATGACTTTTCGTACCTCCGTGGTCAATCCCTTTAAGATAAAATTGTAAATATAGAAGCGCAGAGACAGGAGCGATGAAAAGATGACAATCGCCGTATTAACCGATGTGGTGAAACGATA
Organism: Paenibacillus sp.; assembly: GCA_003529225.1. Classification (GTDB taxonomy): domain Bacteria; phylum Bacillota; class Bacilli; order Paenibacillales; family Paenibacillaceae; genus Paenibacillus_AQ; species Paenibacillus_AQ pseudetheri. The sequence goes on along the minus strand of DOJM01000099.1, from coordinate 355 downwards.
TGAAGGTAAATTAACAGTAGATCATGTGAATTTGACGATAGAAGAAGGAGAAATCTTTGGCTTGCTAGGCCCGAACGGAGCGGGTAAAAGTACAACGATCAGTATGATCTGCGGCTTGCTTAAGATTGACGGGGGAGACATTATTATCGACGGTCTGCCCGTGTCCTCGAAATCACTTGAGGTGAAGAAAAGAATTGGTTTGGTTCCACAGGAATTAGCCTTATACGACACGATGACAGCGGCGGATAACGTTACCTTTTTCGGAAGACTGTATGGTTTGCGTGGCAAGCTCTTGAAGGAACGGGTAGAAGAAGCTCTTGCGTTCACAGGCCTTAGCGACCGTGAACGCAAGAGC
>DOJM01000577.1:714-5968 GCA_003529225.1 Paenibacillus sp. | reverse complement strand
TCATTTTGCTATACGCCTCATTGATGACGTATTGGCCGATATTTTTCTGATACAGGTACATTTCCACTTCTAGCGGTGTAGGCTCTTCATTCCACTTTTTCTTAAATAAATGGTTGAAAAAAATGACCATCCCAAAGCCGATTCCTACAGAATACGCAATCTGAAATACAACCGGATGTTCATCCCGATGACCGGTTATCATCTCCACAATTCGGATTTGAACCTCCTGCATGTTTACATCAGCATGAAAATTCATGATGGTCAGCGCAGACCCAAAGAACAATAGCAGCCACACTAAAACAAACATCGCTACTGAAGGCTTCCGCCTCTCCACCGAACTTTCAATCTGTACAATCGTTCTGCCTTCACCGATCGGNNTCGGCTCAATGTCCGCTTCGGGCACAAGCTCATAAATGCGGGGAATAACTATCAGAAGATCAATCAAAATTAGATTGCCGTCACTTTGCTCTGGCTTCATTAGCAAAATTGATTCCAGCGACTCTTTCAGCTCTGGCTCCGCGATCAAAAATGCAATATCACCCAATGTGACACCTTTACCTTTGGGCACCGTCACCCGGTTCTTAAGCTGTATATAGATGGCGGGAGCAGAATGTTGTTTCATCCGCATTCCTCCTAAAGGTTGTGGTCAAGTAGCTCCGGTGCAAGATAACGGTAGTATGGGAGTAAAGCCTTATTTTTACTCTTGAAGCTCTGAATCAATTCCCAAAGATGCTGAAATGTTGAATTTTCATTGATATCGGGAATGCTTAAGCTCCATATTGCTCTCTACTTAATTCTGAAAAAAACTGAGCTGATTGCTGTTCGAAGTATTTAACTCCGTACGCAGCACATCCGTGGTCGTCTTATTGGAATAGAAATAAAGGATCTGCAAAATGAGGTAGACAGGTGATAGCTTGTTCAAGCACTGTTATCATCCTCTCTATTGTAAAGGCTTAAATTATTGCGCTATATGCTACGTACGAAACATTTCTGCAGTTTTTGCAGTCTAATGTATTGTAGCGACATACAAAAAGGGATGATCCGAAAGCCACTAGGCATTCCAGTCATCCCTTTATACTTTATTTAGTTCAATCTATAAATCAAAGTCTGTTCAGAGCGTTTGTGCTTTAGATTGTTGACTCGATATGAAGAATAAAGCGGTCCAGATCAGCGCAAACCCGATAATTTGCGGTAGCGTGACGAGCTGCTGGAATACGATCCAGTTAATAATTACTCCCGTCATAGGAAAGCTTAGTTCAGCCAATGTAGCGAAGGAAGCTTTGGTAGTGCTAAGTCCTTTGTAATACATTAGCATGCTGAGTAGTCCTGGCAGCAAAGCCTGCAGCAACAAATTAATAGCTATGGCAGCAGATGCACCAAATCCACCATTAATCTGCCAAGGAGCACCTTCTAATGTGGTGATAACGAAAAGCAACGGCAGTGCCAATATAAATCTTAGGGAAGTCACTGTCTCATATTTCATTGACCCAAGCAGATAACGCCCCATTACGGTCGAGCCACCCCACAATGCGGCCGCTCCTAAGGCCATCAGACTACTAACACCGATAAAGTTGTTCACATGTCCGAATGGAATACTCCAGCCAAAGGTCAGCAGATAGGTTCCTACCAGTGCCACAAGAATGAGGATTCCGAAATTTTTAGGCAGACGTTCTTTAAGAATTAAGGCTGCAAGACCGATAGCGAATATCGGCTGAAGCTTTTGAAGCAACAGCACAGCATTTAAATCCCCACTGGAGAGTGCCATCGTAAATAGAATAGTCGCCCCGGCAGAACCTCCCCAGGAAACAATTAACAAAGCTCCAATCTGGCGAAATCCAATGCCTTTTAACTCCGCCCGGTGACGCCAAAGAACAGGGGAAGCAGCCAAGAAAAGCACCACATGCTCCAAAAGAACAATTTGCGATGAGGTCAAAGATTTTAAGAGGATAATACGAAAGAGCGGATCAACGCCCCATAGTGCTGCACCGAACACAACGAGCCAAAACCCACTGCGTAACGGTGACGTGCTGCTTACCTTATTTGCTGATGATGAAGCNNGTTACATTACTCATAATTCCATTCTCCTTGTCGATACAAACCCTCGATAAGAGACCAAAAACCCCCGAATCACCATAAAAGGTCGACTCGGGGGCATTATCAATAAAGACGTAGAGGATAGACTCCTAGCGCCTTTATCTTATGATCCTCTCCCATCCGGACTTTACCGTCGGCTCTGGATTTACACCAGATCAGTCACTTCTCTGCAAGCAGAACAAGTGAGTCGCGGGCTCAGTTCGCTTTGAACATTACCGCCGGTTGGGAATTTCACCCTACCCCGAGAATCTTGTATTCCGTTGTTTTTTTCACAATCTCAGAATAAACCTCTTCTTGCCATTCGTCCAGTACTTTATGAAAATATACATAAAATTTTCATGTATCACAACTTTTCTTACATATTTTTATCGTTATTGTTCTACTGTCTCATCCAAAAAAATCTGTATAATGAAATTATGTTTAATCTTCCATAGTTTAGGAATTTTTCTAAGGAGGTTGTTATGAAAGAATCATTTGGGATGAAGGAGTCATTCTGGACGAAGTTATTGTTCTCCTTTTTTGCTGTCGGAGTCATAGCTTTTTTAGGATTCATAGGTTCGATAATTACCGCGCTTTACGGGGGACTAATGTTTTATACTCCACTTGTGGCGATTTTATCTGTTGTGATAGCTATTTATGTTGTACTCCTTATATTTAATGTGTTGTCCCGAAGAACAAGCAATATTGTATTGCTATCCATCCTCGGACTTAGTGTGCTCGTAACCGCAGCATATGAGATCAAACAAGCATATATCAACAGCATTGCCACAGTCGATGATCGAGAGGTTAATCTGGTACAATACGAACCTTTTGCTGAGAATACCAAAGCAGTAACTTTAGATAAACCTTCTACATATCGTATCGATAACGACTTACCAAAATTGGATGGCGCAACCGCACTTTACCCACTGTATTCAGCTTTCGTGCAATCTGCTTATCCTGCGGCCAGTTATAATCCATATGATTTTCAAACAAGTCAAGTGATTTGCAGTAGTACACCCGAAGCTTACAAAAGACTAATTGAAGGTGAAACTGATATTATTTTTGTCGCTGCTCCTTCTCTTGCCCAACAGAAACACGCGAAGCGAAAAGGCGTCGAGCTGAAGCTCACACCCATCGGCCGCGAGGCTTTCGTATTTTTTGTGAATAAACGAAACGAAGTAACTAGACTTTCCACCGCCCAGCTTAAAGATATCTACGCAGGCAAGATCACCAATTGGAAAGATGTAGGCGGAGCTAATAACCGTATTCGCGCTTTTCAACGGCCAGAGGATAGTGGGAGCCAGACGATGCTGCAAAAGTTTATGGGAGACACTACACTCATGACACCACCTAAGGAAGACGTGGCGGATATTATGAGCGGAATCATTAAACAAACCTCCAGCTATCGCAATTATAAAAATGCACTCGGGTACAGCTTCTTATTTTACGCCTCAGAAATGAATCAAAGTGGGGAAATTGCCTTGCTGGCCATCGACGGTGTAAAACCGGACAAGGAGAGTATTCGCAGTGGACAGTACCCTTTGGCTACAGAATTTTATGCCGTGACTGCTGGAAGTGACAACCCTAATATTCAACCCTTTCTAGATTGGATGCAATCTGCTCAGGGTCAGGAATTGGTAGAAAAAACGGGTTATACTTCTTTGAAATAAAATATTCTTAGGGAAAGAGCTAACCCAAATGTTTGGGAAAGCTCTTTTTCGTTTTTTCTACCGAAATTTTCCCTTTTCCACTCTAAAGGAGCGCAACTTTTGGAAACTATTGTCGTTTAAGATTTATATACGCTGAAACTGCATCAAAGGAAGAAAAAGTAAGAATTGCTAGAAACCAAGAAACGGGGATGGTAGGGATTGCAGATGAAGAAGTTTGGTTTTTTGGCGTTACTGCTGCTTTTGTTGGTGCTAGTTCATCCAGGAACTGGTTATGCCGGCTCTGCAGAGACACACATCAATCTAGACGGCAATGATCTTAAGATTTCAAAAGAAGCACAGGTTCAAATTGTAAATGGAAGCGTGATGGTTCCACTTCGCCTCGTTACGGAGCAGCTTGGTTACACTGTGAAATGGGATAATGTGACTAAGACTGCAACCATTGAGCAAAAGGGAACGACATTAAAGCTTATCGTGAATAATGCGATGGCAGAAGCTTCGGGAAAACAGGTAAAACTGGACAACCCTCCTTTTCTCAGTGGCAACACGACCCTCGTCCCTTTAAGATTCGTTGGAGAACAGACAGGAACTACTGTCGGTTGGGATAATGTGACCAAAACGGTATACTTAACTTCTCCAGTGCCAGAGATTGGCGGAAGTGATCCGGAAATTACAGTTCCAGACACATCTGTAACCGCACCCTCTGATAACGACGGAAATTCCTCAACGGCTGCAGTCACAAATCTTAGCTTTGTTGATAATAAACTAATCGTTGCGGTGAACGGTAGTGTAACACCTAATGTATTCACAATGACAGATAAAGATCGAATTGTCGTAGATTTACCGAACACCAGCTTTGGTGACAGCTTTCATCAGAACCTTTCTGTGGAAAAAAACCAAAGTGGGCAGTTGACGATTACCGAATATCCTAACGTCTCAACCATTCGTTATTCATTATTCAGTAGTTCTCCCTCTACGATCCGGTNNACTTATTATAGTGGATCTAAATGGGACAAGCACAAGCACCACGCCTCCTGCAACCACTGTACCTGAAGTACCGGTCACAACTCCTCCACCTTCTACAGGAAACACAGACAAGAAGATAATCGTTATTGATGCAGGACATGGTGGGAAAGATCCTGGCACTGGAAGTAACCGTAAAGAGAAGGATTTCACCTTGCCAACAGCACTAAAAATTGCAGAATTATTAAAGAAAGAGCCAAATATCGAGGTTGTGCTCACTCGAAGTGATGATACATACCCGACCCTACAGGACAGATCCAACCTCGCCAATAAGGTAAAAGCAGATTTGTTCATCTCTGTTCATGCCAATAGTATCCCAGTTGGCAGTAAGAGCAATCCTAGTGGTACAGAGACCTATTACACACGTAAAGATAGTTTATTATTCGCACAAACCGTTCATAAATATCTTACTGTTGCTACAGGTCTTCAGGATCGAGGGGTCCGTCAAGCGAATTATCATGTAACAAGAGAAACTAAAATGCCAGCCA
>DOJM01000577.1:0-639 GCA_003529225.1 Paenibacillus sp. | reverse complement strand
CGTATGCAGCTCTAACTGTATCCCGTCTGGGTCTTGAAAGTTAACCGTCCAGCCTAGTCCCCGTTTAACAGGCCCTCTAATCAATCGTACTTCGTGAGCTTGCAATACCTGAACAGCTTCCTCGAAATGTTCTTCTGCTACGCTGAAGGCAATGTGATCTATCCCAATTACACTACCTATGGATTCAGTAAATTCAGGCTTTTCAATAAGGCAAATCCAGGCGCTTCCCCATTCCAGATAGGCATCTGTATTCCCTTTATGGATTAGCTGAAGACCCAGAATTCCTATATAGAAATCTAAAGAATTCGCTAGATTCCTAACATTCACAGTTACATGGTTAAACCCTTCTACCCGCATCAACGTTCAGCCTCTCAAGCTTTTTAAGCTAGCATAGTGGCAATTCTTTTGCGTTTCTCTGATTCAGGATCATAAACTACTTGCGTATCTTCATCAAAGATCAACGTAGCACGTTCTTCCAAGTTGTATTTTGGCCATAACACTTCAGTAGTAGCTGGATTTCCTCGATGAGCAAAAGCAATCCAGGCATCATGCATTACTTCTGCCAGCTTCTGCATATCTGGATGAATATCTGCCCTAAGATGTGTTAGATGAGAGAGATTATTAAAAACATAGACAATC
>DOJM01000578.1:6443-12199 GCA_003529225.1 Paenibacillus sp. | reverse complement strand
ATGAGATGAAGATTTCCCAACAATATGCCATATGCAAACGCCTACGTTAACTAGAGGAAGTCAATTCTAAATCTATAACATTTCACAGATTCTATTTGAACTTGCCACGGGAGTTATGGTTGATGAGATTAAAACATTATTTAAGAAATTCATTCGACAAAGTGAAAAAGCGAGGGGTTAATAAAGAAGCTTTATTCTGGAGATTTTTGGTGTTGTCACATTTTGGGTCGAGCTGTTCGTTGTATAGAGTGAAAGGGGGGGAGACAGCTTGAATGATACGGAGTTAGGTCAGATCATTGCAGATGTGTTAGATGGGGACACAGAAAAATTCGAAAAAATCATGGAGGTTTATCAAAAACAGATTTTTCTCTACTGTTATCATATGCTGGGCAACTATGCCGAAGCCGAGGATAACGCACAGGAAGTATTTTTGAAGACATTCCGCACCTTGAAAAAATATACCCAACATCAGATGAATTTTGGCGCCTGGGTATACAAAATTGCTTACCATCAATGTATCGANNAGTCGACTTGCATATTGAAGCCAACTATTTTGATGAATCCGTACATCAAGCCATGGCAAAATTATCGGCGGAAGAGCGTAACTTGTTAATCTTACGTTGTGTCGAGGATAAAAGCTACCAGGAGATCGGATTGATTCTCGGCAAAAACAGTGCCAGCCTTCGTAAAAAATACGAACGTGCATCTGCAAAATTTCGAAAGTATTATGCTCAAGTGAAGGGAGTGGGAGTGTATGAATATGGACAGGGATCGGGATTTGAAAAGACTGTTTGATGACCCGCGCATTCCCGACGCCGACTTGACAGGAAAAGTAATGAGAATATTACATGCTAAGCCAAAAGAAAAGGAGAGGTTTTTTATGAAATATAAAGTTGTGTTGACTGCGTGTATAGGGATGATGTTAATGGCCTCCACGGGTTATGCGGCAGTTCAATATCATTCTTTGACGAATAAAGATGGCAAAGTCGTATATGAAACTAAATCGACGAAAGATTACGTAAAAACAGAATCGAAAGATGAGACAGCGCAGTTCAAGGCATTTTATGAACTTAAGGATAAGGTGCTAAAGAACGGGGAAGCTGGGCTGTTCTATATGGTTGCCAATAACCAGGATCATGAAGCAATTCTTGGAACGAAGGTGACTGTCTTCCAAGATCTTTCTCAATTGCGTGATAAGATTACGGATAAGTCCATTAAGATCGCAGACAAAGTCAATGGAAATTATACATTCCAAAATGCGGACGTAATCTTTAAAAATGCTCAGGAAGTAAATCCTCCTTCTTCGGAAGAAAAAAAGAAAATGGCAGAAAAGCTGAGAAAGCAGGCGGAAGAATCCAATCAGGGATATGCCATGATGCCGGTTGAAATGACAGATCAGCTTTTCCTTCTCTTTGCTACGTATCAAAATGGCGAAGATAAAATCGGGGTTGATATCACTAATCTGAGTGGAAATAGCGATCCTACAATGTATATTGACGAGAACGTTGAATTTAAGCAGGAGAAGGTTCAAGTGAAGGGAATAGAAATGCTGCATACAGAATTTGCTCCTTCGCAGACGCACGAGCTGAAATGGGTATACGAGAGCCCAGACAAAAAGGTGAAATACGCCTATACTTTACGTGGAGACATAAATAAAGTAAGCAAAGAAACCCTAATGAAACTTGCCGAAGGCTATTTGGAATAATAAATATTAAAACAACGGGAATCTTCTCCAATCTAATTGGGGGAGATTCCCGTTTACTCCGTATCGATATAATAGAAGGCTGAGAATCCGAATAAGATTCTCAGCCTTTTGTGCGCTTTAGCAGCGTAAATTCACTTTAATACATATTCATCTTAAATGTAATTGTTAAAGATGCTATAGGAATTCAGCATCATGAATGCAGTCGAAGAGAGTGAGTTGCCGATAAACATTGTCCGGTTTTTCATGCCTATTGTAATGGAATTATCCAAGGCTGTACTTACTTAAAATCTTATAAGAAATTCTTGAAATCACAGAAATTTATCCAATAGGGGGATGCTATTATACAAATATAAATAAAGACGAGGTGATGATATGCAAGCAAAATTGGCAGCGGACGCCATTCCCCTCACCAAAAAGCGGAATTCATGGATTAGAACGATAAAGAAGTATAAAGTGATGTACGCGCTCTTGTTCCCGGCATTAGTTTACTTTGCCGTATTCAAATACATTCCTATGGCGGGAATCATTATTGCTTTTAAAAACTATAACCTAGCTTTAGGACTATGGGATAGCCCATGGGTGGGATTTAGAAATTTTACAGATTTTATGAACGGCGTTTATTTCTGGGACATCATGAGAAATACGATAATCATATCGCTGTATAAGCTATTGTTCGGTTTTTCAGCTCCTATCATACTTGCTTTGCTGCTCAATGAAGTTTATACCCAATGGTTTAAGAAAATCGTACAAACGATCACTTATTTGCCCCATTTTCTATCATGGGTCATTGTTTATGGAATGATGGTGGCATTATTAGCCCCAGGGGATGGTCTTTTTAACATGATTTTGAAGGAAGCTGGAGTTGAACCCATCTCATTCCTAACGGAACCTGCCTGGGGCAGACTGCTGATCATCTTATCTGAAATATGGAAGGATATTGGATGGGGAGCGATATTGTACCTTGCAGCATTAGCAGGAATCGATCCAAGCTTATATGAAGCGGCTAGAATTGATGGCGCTTCCAAATGGAGACAGCTATGGCATGTAACACTTCCCGGCATTCGAGGCGTGATGATTCTGATGCTGATCCTTAAATTAAGCCATATTCTGGATGCTGGTTTTGACCAAATATTCATGTTTGCCAACAGCTTTAATCAGGAGAAGATCGACATTATCGACACATGGGTATACCGTGAAGGGCTCGAGCGACTTAAGATTGGCTTGGCTACTGCTGTGGGATTGTTTAAAGCGGTCATCGGATTTGTTTTAGTGTTGGCAGCGAATAAGCTCGCCAAAAAATTCGATGGGCAAATTTGGTGAGGTGGTTATCAATATGATCAATTTGACAATCGGAGAAAAAGTCTGGCAAGCCGTCGTTTATTTTATTCTTATTTTGCTAGCTCTACTTTGCTTACTACCATTTCTATATGTGGTTGCTGTTTCAGTGACGCCAGAATCGGAAGTGTTAAGAAGAGGAATTGTTATTATACCCGAATCCTTTACCTTTCTAGCCTATAAAGAAGTATTCATTTCTCATGGTATCGGGCAGGCGTATAAAATTACATTGTTTCGAACGATAGTAGGCACTGCTCTCAATGTGTTCTTTACGGTAATAGCGGCATATCCGTTATCCAAAAAATATTTGCCGGGTCGAAGCCCATTTTTACTATTCATTGTCTTTACCATGATGTTTGGGGGAGGATTAATTCCGACTTATTTACTAGTCCGCTCTCTGGGATTGCTAAACAGTCCGTGGGTATTGATTATTCCACATCTCATTAGTGCATTTAATCTGGTGATCATTAAAGGCTTTTTCGAGCAATTGCCTGCTGAAATCGAGGAATCAGCGAGAGTAGACGGTGCAAGTGAGCTTCAGTCGTTATGGCGGATCATTTTACCCCTGTCCTTGCCCGTCCTTTCCACAATTTCATTATTTTACGCAGTCGGGCATTGGAACAGTTATTTCGATGCTATTGTTTATATCAATGATACCAACTTAATGCCGCTTCAAGTGATCTTGCGCAACATCCTGCTTAACGTCGCAACACAAAGTGCTGATTCGCTTGCCAATACCGGAGCTGTTAGTACGTTCGCTATACAAATGGCAGCAGTTGTCGTGACTACAGTTCCGATTTTGATCGTTTACCCATTTATGCAAAAGCATTTTACCAAAGGTGTACTCTTGGGATCGGTTAAAGGTTAAAAAGATATTCCAACCTGAGTTGTTACGGGGAAACCGTGATAATATAGAAGCAAAGGAGAGGTCATTATGCAACGAAAAGCGATTACATTTGCTATTCTGACAGCAATGGTCGGTGTGGGAACGGTATTGTCAGGATGTGGGGAACAAAAAGAGGTTACATCATCAGCTTCGGGTAATTCACAAGGCCAGTCTAGTCCCTTTGAACCCAAATTGAAAATTTCGATGTTTAACCAAGGCACTTTCAATGCTGCTGCTCCGATTCCTCCTCGTGAAGAAGATATCCAACGCCAAATGTTGGAGAAAGCAGTAAATATCGACTTGGAAATGATGATTCCTCAATCAGGGCAAGCAACGACTAAATTAAATACGCTCATTGCTGGCGGAGATATTCCAGATTTGATCTTCTTGAAGAGCCGGGCTGATCTCGCGCAATATTATGACCAAGGCGTTCTTGCGGATTTGACACCGTATCTGGATCAATTTCCTGAATTGCAGAAACGTTTTAGCAACGACTCCTGGGAGGCGATGTCCTATCAAGGAAAAACCATTGGGGTTCCAGGTTATGATAATGTAAACGGTATTAGCCGGAGCTTCTTCATCCGCAATGATTGGCTGAAAAAGCTGAATATGGAAGTGCCAACAACGCCTGACGAGCTATTCGAAGTTATGAAAGCCTTTACAGAGAAAGATCCGGACGGTAATGGCAAAAACGATACGTACGGATTCATAGGTGGAATGAATAAAGAAGGCAATCTGCAAACCTACGGCTTCGATAGTTTGATGTGGATGTTTGGTGTTAATCCTCCCTCAGCCATTGATGTGAAAGACAATGAACCGGTGTTCCTGTATACCGACCCAAAAATGAAGGAAGCGCTCGCTTATATTAATAAAATGATGGAAGCCAAAGTTGTAGATCCAGACTGGGTGACGATGAATACTCCCGATTTGCTCGACCAAAAGTTATTTAAGGGTAAAGTTGGCTTCATGATAAGAGATGCCCGCAGGCTGGAACCAGATTATCAGCAGAAAATGAAAGAAATCAGTGGAGAGGTGCCGGAATGGATCGTTATTCCTCCAATGACAGGTCCTTATGGTGATCAAATTGTAGAGAGAAAATCGTTCCAAGGCAATTCATGGGCCATATCCAAGAAAGCGGATAAGGACAAAATCATTCGGATCTTGTCCATGCTGAATTATCTCTTTACGGACAAAGAAGCCTATCCGAATTTTGCATACGGAATTAAAGGGATTCATTGGGATTTAGTGGACGGCAAGATCAAAAATAAAACCTCCGAATTATCAAAGGAAATGAAAGAAAAGTACCTATGGGTCGATCATTATAGAATGCCGCGTCGTGGTGATGATGCTGAGTACTTCAGCTTCCAGAATCCTAAGACGGCAGAAGCTTTTGAGAACAATCAGAAATACGTGGCGCCTACTTTGCCCGGGAATTTATTGACTGAAGACCCGAACGATACATTGGCAGCAGACCGCCAACGTTTCATTAATGAAAGCTTGGTCAAATTTATGACCGGCAAAGATCCTCTTGACAACTGGGAGAATTTCCTAAATACGTTGGACACCAAGTTTGACATGCAGAAATATAAGGACACAGTAATCAAGCAATTTAAAGAAGCGGGCTTAATCAAGTAGAAACGGCTTCGCCGTCCTTTTAAAGGGCGGTACCGTTTCAGCGGGAAAGATAAGGAACATTTATGCGCGAAGCATATAAATTCTTATCTTTTAAACAAAGAGAGTGGCTAAAATTAGCCCCTCTCTTTATTGAAATATAAGAAAGTATAAGTTTTACTTTATACTTTATCCTTCTATTTTTCGAAGAAACGCTTA
>DOJM01000578.1:6026-6328 GCA_003529225.1 Paenibacillus sp. | reverse complement strand
CCTTTGTATTAAGCTGCATAATCTTGATAAGCCAATTGTCTTATCGCTATGTCCAAAAGGAAATAAGAACCTCTGACATTTATTACACCAACCAAATACTTGACAAGGTAGATCAATATTTCACAGTTAATTTTTCCTCCTTCCAGACGATCTTGTTCTCGGTCGAAACATCGGTGAAAGCCAACATTGACAATACAGATGTGATTAAAAAGCAATTAAGAGAGCTGTATGAACTCAACAGTAATTACGTTAGTAATATTTATTTGATCAAAAGCGATTTATCCATTCTAGGCGGGAGTACA
>DOJM01000578.1:0-6008 GCA_003529225.1 Paenibacillus sp. | reverse complement strand
CTAGATTTGGATCTAAATGCCATTGAAGAAACCTTGTTCAAGATCAATAAAAAAGAACAAATGGATTTGGCTCTAATCACCGCATCGGGAAAAATCATTGCCGGATTTTCGGAAAATAAAGGACCCATAAATATTCAAGATCATACTTTTTCAATCGGTGAAACGTCAGCAGAACAAATTCTGGATACTACAGAAACAAGCCTTCAACTACATACCAAGGATGGTATTCCAGTCTCCCTTCTGAAAAAACCGACTGAGAAATTCAACTGGACCATCATCTCGATCAACGATGAATCACGCTTGAAAGCTGCTTTGTCCAGATTGGAAACCTATTATATCGGGCTTCTAGCTGCAGGTCTTCTCTTAAGTCTGTTCATTTCCTTTTTTATTGCCAAATATATAAGGACCCCTCTCTATGCGCTCAAAACAAAAATGAAGCGGGTGGAGCAAGGCCTACTCACAACTACAATATCGATTAACCGAAACGATGAGTTTGGAGATCTCTCCCGGGCATTCGATCGTATGCTGCAGCAAATTGTGGAACTGATACGTGGAGCAGAGCTACATAATGAACTTGAGCGGAAGCTGGAAATCCAAGTGCTTCAGTCACAAATAAACCCTCATTTTCTGTATAACACGCTTGGTTCTATCAGCAATGTCATACGACTCGGACAAATAGAGAAAGTAGATGTGGTGATCGAGTCTCTCATTTCAATATTGGAATATGGGATAGCTGATGCTTCTGAGAAGGTTTCACTACGTCAGGAATTGCAAAATGTATCGGACTATATCGCGATCCAGAACATCCGCTATAACAGGAACTTCCACTTGATTGAAAATATCGAAGCAGGGTTAATAGATTTCCCAGTTTTTCGAATGCTGCTGCAGCCCCTTGTAGAGAATAGTATCTTCCATGGTTATAACGGAGGGGGGATCGAAGGCCCTATTACTATTCATGCGTACAGGGAGGGCGGAATCGTCATCATAGAAGTAGTTGATCAAGGCGAGGGAATTCCAGCTGATAAAATAAAGCATATTTTAATTTCAGAACCAAGTGATGTGGAAGTAAAAAGGAAAAGAATCGGGTTAAATAATATTCATGGCCGAATCAGACTTCACTACGGAGAACAGTTCGGACTCCAAATCATAAGCATACCTAAGGAAATAACCCGAGTTCGCGCCTTATTCCCAGTAGGCTTGTTTAAAGGAGATGCATGATGGTGAGAGACTACACCTGCTTCATTGTTGACGATNNTAATCATTCAGAGATTGGAATTGTTTTTTAACGAGCTCTCCCATAGGGATAAGCGATTTCATTTAGTGGGAAAAGCGAATAATGGGCTGAAGGGGATAGAGGAGATCGTAAAGCTTAAGCCGGATATCGTGATATCTGATATCGTTATGCCGCGAATGGATGGAATTTCCATGATTGAGCAACTAAAACCAAAGCTTCCCCATACCCAATACATTCTTTTGACCGCTTATTCATCCTTTGAATACGCCCAGAGAGCTATTCAAGCCAACGTATTGGAGTACATTGTTAAGGTTCCGCTCAGGGAAAAGGATTTAGATCGCGCTTTAAATAAGGCAGCCGGAATTTTAAATGAGGTTAAGAAAAAAGAAGCGGAATTTCAATCGTTAAACGTATCCGTGCTTGAAAATAAATATAGAGTCCGCAAGCAATTTTTTAACGAGCTTATCAGAGGCGAAATTCCTTCTCATCGGGCATCGGATTTTGCCAATCGCATGCAATTCCATTTCTTTCAAGCCAACTATTGCTGCTTCATTGTTGAAATGAATCTGTATGAAAGTTTCCGAAACGATTATTCAGCGTCTGATCAAAACATCTTGAAATATGCGATTACGAATATAATCGAAGAAACTGTGGTGAATGGTGGCAGAGGTGTAGCTGCGGATCTATCCGATAATCGTTTTATTGGCTTTCTTTCCTGGGAAAATAATCGAAGCGATATGGACACGGAATATGCTTGCCATTCATTGGGCAGTCAGATCGTCTCCCATTTACATCAATATTTGAATCAAAGGGTATCCGTCGCTTTTGGAGGTCCGCACCGAGGCTGGGAATCTATCAAACAAGCTTACATGGAAGCTAATATCGTGAGTGAGGATTTCTATTATCATGAAGAGAAAGTAGTCAAAACACCTATGCATCGGTTCCAATACCGTAATGACAAAAAGGAGGACTTTCAGCTGAAACTGGCTGATTTTCTTACATGGGTACAAAGGAAAGTTTCCAAGGAAGAGCTGGAGAAAAAACTCTCTGATTTAAACCAATTTGTGACGAATTATAAAATTCATAAGTCTATCATGACACCTATGCTTCAAGACTTATACAGAGACATTACTGCGAAATTTAAATCGGGGAACTCGTTGACCACGGATGTATCAGAGTTACCTATAAAATTCATGACATTTCGGGAGCAGCTTGCCTATATTGGCGACTTCACATTCGAATATGTACACGCTGGCCAACTTTTACATCGTATAGAAATCATGAGTGCTATGCGGTTTATAGAGAAAAACCTGAAACAGAGATTAACGCTCGAGGCGATTGCCGAGGAAGTTAATTTAGCTCCATCGTATTTTAGCAGCTTATTCAAAAAAACAATGAATGAGGGCGTTATCAGCTTCATCAACCGCAAAAAAATTCACTTAGCTCTCGAGCTGTTAAATGTTCAGGATTATTCTTTATTGGAATTGTGCGAGGAAGTAGGAATTGTGAATGAAGGTTATTTTTGCAAATTATTTAAAGAATATACGGGGGATACGCCTAAGCAATATCGGATAAAAATGACACGGTATGAATCCAAATAAGGTTGCAAAAAATGTATAAATTTCTCGCGAAATCATGTAAAAAAAGGGGCATCAAAAGGCTTACCATGATAGAAGGATCTAATCATGGAGGTTATCAAAATGGAGCTTATTAAAGCAGATGTAACCGTCGTAGGCGGAGGTATTGCTGGGATATGCGCTGCCATTGCTGCCGCACGCCAAGGGCTGCAGGTTTCACTTATTAATGATCGGCCGGTTCTTGGAGGAAATGCTAGCAGCGAGGTAAGGGTTCATATCAACGGGTCAGCATATCTCGGAAACAGTCCATCCTATTATGCACGCGAGGGCGGCTTGGTGGAAGAACTAAAGTTGACGATTTTTCACTATAACCCGTTATACAACAAGAAGCTTATGCTATCACTTTCGGATACGGTCTTGTTGGATATGGTTTATGCTGAGCCTAACATTTCTCTATTTCTGAATACATGCGTGCATGAAACGGGCATGGAGAACGGCAGAATTAAATGGGTGGAGGGTCTTCAATTGGCTTCCGAAAGAAAATTTCGTTTCGAAAGCCGAACCTACATCGATTGCTCCGGAGATGGAGTTGTCGGATATCAAGCAGGTGCTCTCTTCCGCTGGGGGAGAGAAGCGAAGCATGAATACAAGGAAGAATTGGCTCCTGAAGTGGCGGACCATTACACCATGGGCGATACGATCTTGTTTCAAGCCCGTGACGTAGAATATTCCGTTCCATACAAAAGACCTGGCTTTGCATATGATATTACGAAGTTGGCCTTTTTCGATAGTATCAGAAAAGGCTTAAACCATCGGGCTTTACCAAGAAAAATCAACGGGCTTGGCGGATTGTGGTGGCTGGAATACGGTGGACATATGGATATTATCAAGAATAATGAAGACATCGCATTGGAACTGCGGAAATTGGTGTATGGGATTTGGGATTATATCAAAAATAGCGGCGAATTTGATGATGTAGACAATCTCATCTTGGATTATGTATGTCCGATTCCGGGAAAGCGGGAGTCGAGGCGGTTTATAGGGGAACACACCTTGTCTCAGAACGATCTTACAGCAAAGCCGCATTTCGAAGATGCTGTATCTATCGGTGGATGGTATATGGATTTACATGCTAATAAGGGCGTCTACGATGAGGGACCGGCTACAGCATGGAATTTCGTTCCTGGATTGTACAATATCCCTTTCCGCAGTTTATATTCACGAAATATTCCTAATCTCATGTTCGCTGGTCGCAATATAAGTGCTACCCATGTGGCTTTCGGATCTACTAGAGTAATGGCAACCTGCGGTTGTATGGGGCAGGCGGTTGGGACGGCTGCTTCGTTATGCTTGAAATATGAGATAGACCCTGCAGCCATAGTCGAATCTCATATGGAGGAGCTGCAGGCGCTGCTGCTTCGAGATGGCCAAACGATTGTAGGGCTTCAAGAGGAATTGGATCCTTACTTCGCTGACGGATTAACGATTCGNNAAGCGAAGAGATTTCCTTGGAGAAAGGGTTATGTTTGGTCTTACCGATTCAGACAGCCGAGGCTGAAAGCGTACGGATCAAAATTAAAAATAGGTCCGAGCATTCGGAAACACTGCATGTGAAGCTGTTTGGCGGGGAACGGAAGGAAAATTACATTCCCACCAGCGAGTTAAGAGACTACCGCCTGGTTATTGCAGCCGGTCATGACGAATGTATGACGCTAGACTTAGGCTGCAAGAAACCGGCTGACGACAAAATCTACATCGTATTGGAGGGTACGGCGAGCCTTGCCGTATACGGTAATGAAGAGAAAATGACAGGAGCGGTTAGCTTCCATTATAGGCCGGAAGAGCCATCCAGGCTGAAGAAATTCAATAAGAGCATTTGCTTCAAGGAGCTAATGCCATCCCAGAATATGTATAATCCTGAGAATGTCGTCAATGGCTACTCCAGACCTTATGGCCAACCGAACGGCTGGATTTCTGAACGTACGGAAGGACAGGAATGGTTGGAATTCTGTTTTGCAAGCCCCAAAAATGTAGACGAAATCCATCTTGTTTTCAATTCACAGCTGGATTTGGAGCGTTTCAACGACCCAATTGAGTCCCTTATCCAAGATTATGATATAACGTTGACCTTAGAAGACGGAACCGAGAGGACAATCATAACTCGTGGAAATTATCTCACGTTGAATAAACATAAGATGGATGCGAAACGTGTAACCCAAATCCGGATTAATTTCTGCGCAACTTTTGGTTCGCCTTATTTTGAAGTGTTTGCTGTAAAATGCTTTGCTCCTAAAATTGATAAATGAGGTCAGGTGAAGTCACGATGAAGGAATTATTCCCTCGTAGAGGGCTCCCCAATATAANNGGAAAATGGGGATACCGTAACAATCGTCTATTTCGGTGGCAGTAATACCCGTTCTGAAGGCTACAGGGTCATGACGGCGGATTGGCTTCGTGAGAAATATCCCCAGGCGGATATCCGCTCTGTGAATGCTGGCATTAATGGGACAGGATCGGATTTGGGATGTGCCCGTTTGGAGACAGATGTACTGCGTCATCGGCCTGATCTAGTATTTGTTGAATTTGTCGGTAACGATGGCGGAGATCCCGAATCCAAGGCGCGGATCGAAGGGATTGTCCGTCAGATCCGCAAGCGGAGCAGGTTCACCGATATCCTGTTCGTCTATACGGTGAAGGAGCGGGATGTGGCCGGATTTCAGTCCGGAGAATACCAGAAAGGGGCTATCATGCAAGAGGAANNTCCATCCCACCATTCCCGAAGGACACCAGATTTACACGGATACGATCACCCGGTCATTTGAGACCATGCGCGAACTCAGAAGTCATCCGGGAAGGTTAGTACATCACTTACCTCAGAATCCGTTGGTCCCGGCTAATCCTTGGGAGTATGCGACCATGCTGTCACTGGATAGTCTTACTACTTTTTCCGCAGGATGGTCTTACATGACACCCGATGATTCTGCTTTAGTGCGCGAGTACAATTGGTTGTTCCCCGGCCTATGGCGAGCAGTCGATCCTGGAGAGGCTATCACGGTGCAGTTCGAGGGAACCCATATCGGGTTATTCGATATCGGGGGGCCTGATTCTGGCAGATTGAAGGTGTCGGTGGCTGGGGGGGACCCCTTTATTAGCGATCGAGTCGCACTGCACAACGCTCATAATCGAAATCAGTATGT
>DOJM01000573.1:4153-4524 GCA_003529225.1 Paenibacillus sp. | reverse complement strand
CACTAGAGCTGAAGCAGTCACCTTGATTTTAGGCATGTTAAACCATCTGAAATAAGTTAGAGAAGAGTCGCTATACTATATTTTAGTAGATTAATCCCCTTCAAGCCCATACGCGAATGCAGCATTGTGAAAGCATGAGGTATGAGTACGCTGGAGGGGTTTTTTCATGACACTTACCGTAAAATTTATCAAGAAATCTAAATTATCATCATTAACCTATCCATTGCGGGAGAGTAAGATGTAAAAATAAAACATTCGATTTATTATCTTTCCTCACTTATGAACGATAGCATTTTGTAATCGGAATGCTCCTTCCTATGAATCTTTCCATGAATTTATATTGTCCCGATAACTACATATTTTGTAAGAAA
>DOJM01000573.1:375-4066 GCA_003529225.1 Paenibacillus sp. | reverse complement strand
TTGTCAATTTTGCACCTAATGCCAGGGCTGCAGACAACGGAGATGGTACATACACAAATCCTATTATATGGGGGGACTATCCGGATAATGATGTGATCAGGGTGGGAGACACCTATTACATGTCATCAACGAGTATGCACCTATTTCCCGGAAGTCCAATCATGAGTTCCAAAGATTTAGTGAATTGGCAATATGAAAGCTATGCTGTTGACAGAATGGAAGGTGACATGTACGACCTTAAGAATGGGTTGAATGCTTATGATGAAGGTCCATGGGCAACCAGCTTGAGGTATCATAACGGTAAATTCTACTTGATGTATAACATCAATGGAGATGCTGCATTCGTAAGTGTTGCAGATAGCGCCAAGGGTCCATGGAAGATTTACAAGTTAGAGGATGAACTATACGATCCGGGGTTATTTTTTGACGACAATGCAAAAGTATACGTTGTACATGGTCAAGGTCAACTTTACCTAAGTGAGCTGAAGATTGTTAGTGAAGCAACAGGTGAACTCTCTATTATTTCGAAGAGACAGCCTGGAGCATCAAGAAACGGAAAGATGATATATGACTACAAGGGTGGCGCCTATAATGAAGGTTCACATGTGTATAAAAAAGATGGCACCTACTACATTCTAAGCACTCCGACATGGAACAAGGGTTCAAAGAAAGAAATTGCGATCAGAACACAAGACTTGGCGAATGGCCCTTATGAAGCAANAGATATTATAACTAGTTTTATGAACTTTGCAGGCAATGGTATTCATCAGNNCCGAATGGTGGTCGGTCATATTCCAGGATCGAGGCAAGCTAGGACGTGTGCCTACTTTACAACCAGTCAACTGGAAAAATGGATGGCCATATTTAGGAGAATTTGATGGGGAAAAAGCTGTTGTTACTTATAAAAAACCTAATATACCAGGGGTTGAAGCAACTGAGCCAAAGGCACCTGCAACATCAGATGATTTCAGCAGCAGCAAGCTAGGTCTACAATGGCAGTGGAATCACAATCCTGACAATGACAAGTGGAGTCTTACGGAAAGACCAGGATATATAAGACTTAAAACATCTAGTGCAACAAATTCTTTAGCATATGCTAGAAATACGCTTACTCAAAGAATTATTGGTCCAGATTGTACAGGAACTGTAAAGATGGATATAAGCCATATGGCTGACGGTGATCAGGCTGGATTATCTGTAATACAAAAAGATTCCAACTTCATCGGAATAAAGAATGAAGATGGAAAGAAGAGAATCGTTGTTAAGGACTTATGGACAGAAGAGGCATCCATTGATCTTCCAGGAGGAACAACGAATATCTGGTTTAGAGCTGAAACTCCAAGATTTGAATATCGAACGGAGTTCTCATACAGTCTAGATGGAGTAAATTTTACTCGATTAGGCGGAAGATATGAAATGCGTTACGGAACCTACGTTGGTATGAGGTTTGGTATTTTCAACTATGCAACAAAAGCCCTTGGCGGATATATTGATGTTGATTCATTTGAACTGACAATGACTGAAAATGAAGGTAACTTATTTCGTGTAAATAAGAAGATTGATGCTGAACGGTATGATGATCAAAATTATGTAACAGATAAAAATCTTACGATCAACGCTAAAACGGAGTGGACAGATGATGATGTAAACAGTGGATATGACCAAAGCATGGCCAATATCAAGAATGGCGACTGGTTGCGTTATGACCAGGTGGATTTTGGTAATGGGGAAGCAAAATGGTTTAACGCAAGAGTAGCGAGTAACAAAACTAGCGGCACGATTGAGGTTAAACTAGCTGATACAGATGGAAATCCCGCTGACACGATAGCAACACTACAAATTCCGAATACCGGTAACCTCAACAAGTATGTAAATGCTAAAGCAGAGCTTATAAAAGAAGTTACAGGTAAACAAAAGATATTCTTAATATTTAACGGTGCAGATACGGAAATGTGCAAGCTAAACTGGTTTATGTTTGGTTCTGGTGATTATCCGGAGATTGCTGAAGCTCCAGCTCATGTTCAAGTGGATTCACCAAACAGCTCAACGATTGATATCGCATGGGATGCTGTATCCGGAGCATTACAGTATGATATCAAGATTGATAATAAGATCATAAGCAATGCAACAAGCCTATTTTCAGAAACAGGGTTACTTACAGGCTCAACTTATACCGTACAGGTTAGATCAAAGAACTTTGCTGGTTTCAGTGAATGGAGTGAGGGTGTAAATATAACAACAGAAGCGGACCCTGAAATGATTCCATCAACTGACATGACAGTAACTGCTTCAAGTGAGGAAACTCAAGCCGAAGATAATAAAGCAGAAAATGTCCTAGATGGAAACCTAGATACGATCTGGCATACAAAATGGAATGGTGGAAATACGCCTCCTCACACATTGGATTTCAACTTGGGTGCAACATATGACGTATATAAGCTTAAATATATTCCAAGACAGTCCGGTGGAAACAATGGTAGTGTAACCAAGTACAACATCTATACAAGCATGGATGGTGTAAACTACACCTTGGTCAAGGAAAAAGGAACATTGGTAAGCGATTCCACACCGAAGACAGTAACATTTAGACCTACGCAGGCTCGTTACCTGAGATTTGAAGTATTGGCTGGTAAAAATGGATACGGTTCCGCTGCTGAAATTAACATTTATCAAAATGCAGATTCAATACCAGTCGTATCTGATAACAAGACAGCTGTAGCAAGCAGTGAACAAGCAGGGTCTGAGGCTTCAAAGGCTAACGATGGTAATATAGCTACTGCATGGAAGGCTGTATATGAAGATGCGATGAAGACTTGGACTGTGGATTTAGAAGAAAAATATGACCTGACAGAAATCGAGCTTGAATGGGCTGCAGAAAATGCAAGTAAGTACAGGGTTGAAGTGTCAAGTGATAACAAGGTATGGATACATGCAGTTGACAGAACGGCGGATACAGAATCCAGCAAGGTTAAAACGGAGAGAGTTTCAAATGATGAAGTAAGGTATGTGAGGGTAACATTTACAGAAGGAATCGCTTCGATTGATGAAATAAGAGTACGCGGTATGAAGAGTGTAATTATACCGGAATCAAACAATGTCGTATTAAACAAACCTGCTACTTCAGATAGCCAGCAAAACAGCGATCCAGCATCAGCAGGTAACGATGGTGATGAGTCAACTCGTTGGTGCGTGTCTGATGATAAGAATCCACACTATTGGCAGGTGAATCTTGGCGGAAAATATGATTTAACGGGTTCAAAGGTAATATTTGAAAAAGCCGGTAAGGCCATGATGTATAAGATCGAGGTTTCAAGTGACGCTGCAACTTGGATCACGGTGATTGACCATATGAATAACACAACCAACACGGAACAAGTTAGAACAGATAACTGGACGGCTAAGGGTGCCCAATATATCAAGGTAACTGTCATGGGATACCCGGAACTGTGGGGAGGTTTCCGTGAGTTTGAAGCTTACGGCGTAAAATCACCTAAAGTGGATACAACAGAGCTCGAAGTAGCGATTACAACAGCTCAGGTCAAAGTTGATCATGGAGTCGTCGGTGATCAGCCAGGACAATATCCACAAGCAGCAGTAGAGGCATTAAAAGCAGCGATTACAGCCGCACAAGGTGTTGTAGAGAAAGCAACAACACAAGCAGAAGTGACAACAGCGATTGAAGCGCTTCAAG
>DOJM01000573.1:0-159 GCA_003529225.1 Paenibacillus sp. | reverse complement strand
GATAAAGCTGCACCAACATGGACAGAAGATAAAGCATTAAAGACTTCAAATGTTGGCAGAACTAGCCTTACACTTTCATGGACAGTAGCAACGGATGATACGGGAGTAACAAGCTATAAGCTTTACAAGGATGGAAACGAACTAGTTACATTAGCAGGT
>DOJM01000043.1:345-6556 GCA_003529225.1 Paenibacillus sp. | reverse complement strand
ACTCCAGCTTGGAAATCTTGCGCACCTGCAAGCCAAACGGGGTATCCTTGAATTCTCCAAAGAGATCATTACGAAGCCTTGTCCCCCCGATACAATTCGCTTGGAAAAATCACCTTTATACTGAGGATACAGTTTATCAAATCGATCTACGAGGTACTGTGCGTGTTTTTTAGTCTGCGCAAATATAATCGTTTTCCCCAGCCGGTCTCCACCTGACAATTTGATACCCTAGGTCATTAGATCCTCCAGCACTCGATCCACGGTTGCCTGATTAAAAATAAAATCGAAGCCATTCGTCAAATAAATTAAGTCAAAATTGTGCTGTCACCATACTGAATATCCATAGGACTGTCTCTACACTAAGTGGAAGGTGATCTGACTGCAAAAGGATGCTGAATTCGTAAAAGCACAATAAGATGTCAGCTTCCTCTCTTCACTNNAACAACAACGCTTGGGCTCATCATGCCCAAGCGTTGTTGTTTATATTTAGCCGGATTGAGATTACCTCTGTTCTATGTTAATAACAACCAAACTTATTTATCGAGCTATTAGTTAAACTATCCACCCTAAACCATTCATGACCGCCCGGTTTAAGCTCAACCTCAATATAGCTCTCAGCATTTTTATACAACTTCGTTCGTTGCGGATCCAGTGAGTTGTTAATGACGACTCCCCAGCCAGTTTCCAAATAAACGGCGCATTCCGTTTCTACATTATCACAATACCACGTCAACATCTCATTCTCTGCACTTGCGGCCCAATAGATCGATCGAAGCAGTAAGCGGCTATTTGCCGGTGAGTAAGGTAATCCTGCAATATAAACGCTGCGTCCTTTCCCAAAACTATTCGCCGCTACGGCAATGTCGCCTCTTTGCATTTGAATGATTTGCGTTTGCTCACTTACACTGCGAATAAATTCAACTTTCTCTCCACAATCAATCGGTTTAACTTGTCCCCCCATAATGAAGTGATCGCTCGTATTTTCTTGATCATACTTAGTGTAGCTTAAGGTGTAGCCTATTTCTTTATCCACACCCAGCACATCGCTCATCTGAAAAAAACGCCCCTGATGCATAAACGCACTTGGTTCGCCAATTCCAATAAAGCCGCCACCGTTATAGACAAATTGTTTCAAGCAAGCAATGATTGCTTCATTAGCCCAATAATCGTCGCCGCTCCATGCGGTTCCTGCATCCCCGGCGTTCAAAATGACTCCTATATCTTCCGGTATACCCGACTCTAGCACATCATCAAAGCTAATAAACTCAACATCAACTGCTAATCCACTTAACGACTCAAGCATGCCTAGATAGCTATAAATTTTTTTGTACCAAAGAGCATGGGCGACCATCGTAGTCTGCCAAGAGCGAAGCTTGCCCCAAGAATTGAGCACTGCTACTTTAAACTTAGGCGTATATGCCTTCGTACCGTTCATTCGATCATACAGGGTCCGAAATTCCTCACCTATCTGTTCTACACATGTTATAAAGTCAGGAAATGAAGCAGCCAAGCTCAAATAACCGCCATAACCGATTCGGTCGACTGGTTTTCGTAGAATTGCTCTTCTCGCCTTTACCCAATTATCAATTGCTTCAGCCGTTGGATTGCCCCCCTCATAGAATACATCCGGGAAAAAGTACGGAAGAAAACGGCCCTCTGTATATTTCATACCAGGTATATCGGATATCATTCGCAACGTGGCACCATTACCAACAGAGCCTACCACAGCGTCTAGCCCAGTAGACGGAAACAGATCGCCATAGGGTTCAGTACCGATCCAATTGTCACCCAGAAACATTATCGTTTCACGTCCTGCTTGATGGGTGATGTCAACTAATTCNNACAAATTTATGTTGAAATTGCATCCAATCGCGATACTGTTTGCTCGGATTGCGGAAAGGCGTATTATGATACCCCTGATCAACAAGAAACTCTGGACGCATCCCGTAACCATACTCTGCCTCAAATTGCTCTAACGCTAGCGGACTAACTGTCGTCGAATAGCCAAACCAGTCAACATACTTCTCCTTTGCTAACTCATTAAAGATTATGGTGAAGTGGTAGAAGAAGGTGGTAAAACGTACTACATCAACATGCTTGTTAGCTTCGAGCCAGTTTTTCATATACTCTGTGATATGTGCCCATGTTAGCGAATGACGAGCATCATACGGAATCTCATGTGGCTTATCTCCCCATTGATTTGTTATATGATTGTACATCTGGGTCTGATCCCAAATTTGCCAGACTAGAAATGTAACGGTATAGCTATGGAATCTGTTCACCTGATGGAGGGTAATAATTCCTGTTAGGGGATCGATACTCCAGCTTTCAGGATCCACGATTTCTCCTGTCGTTCGGTTGATAACTTCCCACCATCGCTTGGAATCATGATCATAATCTACTTCAAGCTGTTCCCGATAATAGCCCTTCATTAGCTCAATTTGCAGCGACTCCTCGACAGCCGTAATATGGGGCGTCATAATGTACATTTGCTGCCGTTGATCAGGATGCTCGTGTGCCCACAACTGATCATTTCTTGTCGGGAAATACGTGGAATAGACTTTCATCTTCATCTCCTGNNTTACTGCATCAGCTCCCCATCGCTCAAGAATGTCTTTCAATAAATCGTAATCCATGCCTGCTTCTATGGGTACTGTCATTCGTCCTTTGCTGCTCAACTATGATCCCTCCTTATGATTTCACTGCGCCTGCAACGATACCTTTGAAAATGTACTTTGAAAACACAAGGTAAATCACAAGTGTCGGCAACATAACCAATATAATCGCAGCACTTAAATAATCCCAGCTTCCAAATTTTGAACTACTAAAATACATCAACGTTGTAGTCAACGTTCTTAGTGTACTTGACGGCATATAAAGATATGGAACATACATATCATTCATCACATCAACCGCTTTAATAATTGCTAATGTTGCAGTTNNNNTTGCTGCATAAATCACTATCGGAGCCCAAATTGTATTATAAAGTCCAAGATTTTTAATAATGGTAAACCGTGAAATTTCGGTAATCATACCTGGCATGATCATACCTGCTACAAAGAGACCTAGTATGATCTTCTTCAAGCGAAATTCAAATCTATTAATGGCATAGGCAGTCATTGTTCCCAATAGAGAATTAATGATGACACCGACTGCAATAAGAAATAATGAGTTACCAAATCCCTGTAGAAACTTTCCCTTTTCCAGTACAACTTTGTAGTTATCGAAATCAAAGCTTGCAGGCAACTTTAGAGCAAATTCAGAGCCGATTTCCACCGAAGTTTTAAATGAAGCGAATAACGTTATAAGCAAGGGGATGAAGATAATCATACAAATCATAATTAGAATAAAATACAAGGCAAGCTTTTTGATAGGGATTGCTAAACGAGTCGTCGTCATTCCTCACCAACCCCCTTAAGGTTGAACAGCCTGCTCTGTACACCATTCAGGATTATAATGAGAATTAACATCGTGATGCCCATCGCAGAA
This sequence comes from Paenibacillus sp., assembly GCA_003529225.1. Classification (GTDB taxonomy): domain Bacteria; phylum Bacillota; class Bacilli; order Paenibacillales; family Paenibacillaceae; genus Paenibacillus_AQ; species Paenibacillus_AQ pseudetheri. The sequence goes on along the minus strand of DOJM01000043.1, from coordinate 3,067 downwards.
GCCATACCGAAGCTGTTAAATTTAAAGGCCGTCTCCAGGGTATATAATGTGAATGTACTACTCGCATGACCCGGACCGCCCTGTGTCATAATATACGGAATATCGAACACTTGTAGTGCCCCAACGATGTTTAAGAACAAAATAACCTCTAGTACCTTTTTCACACCTGGAATGATAATATACCAGAAATTCTGAATGTTGTTGGCACCATCCATTTTTGCTGCCTCGAATTGATCCTCAGGAATGGATTGTAAGCCGGCTAGGAATAAGATGACATGGAAGCCTGAGAATCGCCAAATCGATACAAACACTAAGCTAAGGTTAACTATAGACTCATTCGTCAACCAATTCTGTATGAGCGACTCTAGCCCAAGCACTTCAAGAATGCCATTTAAACCACCATTAATGGGACTATAAAAGAAGGCGAAAATATACGAAATAGCAACCCCATTGATAACNNTAAAAAAACTTGCTGGCACGAATCTTACTATCCAATAAAACCGCAATCGCTAGTTCAAGCGGAATCATAATTAAATGAAAAATGAAATAGATGCCGTTATTGCGAAGTGATAGCCATACATCTGATGAATCCGTGAACATCTTAATGTAATTGTCGAAACCTATATAAACTTGCTGGGTATTCACTCCATTCCAATCGGTAAAACTTATTCTGACAAGCTCTATAAGCGGGTAAAGCACAAACATCAATAGCAGCAATATAGGAATAAATAAAAAACTGAATAACAGTATGTTTTTCTGCATAGAAATCGTTTTCATTTCTACCCCTCCATTCCTTTCTATATCAGGAAAGTGGCCTCATCTAAATGGTAGCCACCTTCCTCATTACTCAACTTTCAAATTGAGATTTATTTTTATTTGGAACGAGCATTTTTCCAACTCTTATTCNNGCATCATCTTATCGAAATCCTTGCCTGACATCATGTCCTGCCCCATTTTCTTCACATCGAACTTAATCGCCGATTCAATTTTCTTATAATCCTCATTGCCGCCTTTATTAAGCACATAATTCAGATTTGATACGTCAAAAGCACCATCGAACATTGTACCTAGATCAATCTTTACATCCTTNNATATTTAGAATACCATGCATCACTGAAGAACCAGTTAATGAATTCTTTCGCTTCATCTGGATACTTCGAAGATTTCGGAATTGTAAAGAACGTATCTACCATGGAAATCGTATTGAATGGCTCATCTACTGAATTTCGAACCGGCAACAAGAAGGCACCTACATCATTGATATCCACATCCGTCATCGATTTCAAATCACTTCCGAACCATTGACCAAGAGCAATCATCGCCGCTTGATTGGAACCAAACATCAGCTTGGATTGATCAAAGCCAACACCAAGTGGATCAGGGCCCATTACTTGAGCATCGTACAGTTCCTGAATTTTCACATAAGAATCATAGAAAGCTTGGCCTTTCGAAAAAGGTTCATCTATCGTCGCCATAGTTGACCAGTAATCCCCATCTCCTGCTTCAAGAGAAGGCATAAATTCGTTGAAAGGATAATCCGGCCATGCGTCTTTACCACCCATGGCAATCGGAATATATTTGCCACCGTCTTTAATCGTTTTAGCAGCAGTTACAAACTCTCCCCAGGTCTTTGGAATCTCAAGTCCATATTCCTTGAAAATACCCTTCCGATACCAGACATATTCATTGAATTGGCTTTCGGGTACACCATAAATATGATCACCCACCTTGAAATCAGCTGCGAATAAATTGTTCTTGGCTGCTTCTAAGTCATCAAGAGGCAAAATATTATCCTTGAAATTAATCAGCCATGCTGATTTTAGTGGCAAAATATCTGGCAATTCGTTTGCTGAATTCCGGATCTTCATCGTATTTTCATACTCCGTATCCTTTAACAGCTCCAATTCAATGGTGACATTGGGATGTTCCTTTTTGTATTCGTTTACAAGGTCAAGCTTCGCAAATAAATCCTCCGTAATCGTTGACCATATTGGGAATTTTAATGTAACAGGATCCTTCTTTTCTTCTTTCTGCTCCTGCTGAGTATCCGGCTGTGTATTAGATTGCCCCTTATCAGCAACCGTTTCCCCTTTAGCACAACCTGTAAACAATGGAATCGTTAAGGCAGAAATCATGATCATACTTAGTAAGCGTGTAATACGTGGTCGAGCATTATACATTTTACATTCCCCCTATACTTATTTGATGCAGGCTATTACTCATCTGCTGCTTACATCATAGCCCTTCCGATAAGAGACCTAAATGATAAAACATTAGAAATCATGATATAGTTTTGGCTATCGATCACTTGAAGAAGGAAGAAGATCCCCTGCACTAGAGCAGATGATCTTCTTCGAAGTTACTTCTATTTTTTTGAATTTAGCATTGCTAGAATCAAAGTGACTGCTTCAGCTCTAGTGGAAGAGGCATTTGGATTAAATTTGCCATCCCCATTCCCCTTAATTAAGCCTGCTTCTGCAGCTGTTGCCACATAAGGTCTTGCCCATACTGGAATCTGGTCAGCATCATCAAACGTCAGTGTTGCCTTTGGATTCACTTCAAGACCCAGTGCACGAACGGCAATGACTACTAATTCAGATCGTGTTATTTCTTTATTCGCACGGAATGTGCCATCTTCGTATCCCTTAATGAAACCAGCTTTAGCAATGGCTTGAATGAAGGCTTTAGCCCATACTGGGGTTTGCTTTTGATCAGCAAAACT
>DOJM01000043.1:0-253 GCA_003529225.1 Paenibacillus sp. | reverse complement strand
AGTCCCGTCTTCATAGCCAGCTACAAAACCAAGTTCAACGGATTTTTCAATGAAAGCCTTAGCCCAATGATCCGCAAGATCAGTAAGCTTTACTTTTGGAGTTTCAGGCTTAGTTGGTTGTACTGGATCTGCTGGTTTCGTTGGCTTATTATCACCTTCTGGTTTTGGTGTAGGTGTAGGGCTTGGTGTTGGCGTTGGATCTGGTGATGGTGTTGATCCACTACCCGAAGAGTCAGCTTCAGTCGTCACCGTT
>DOJM01000049.1 GCA_003529225.1 Paenibacillus sp. | reverse complement strand
ACTGGCTCTTGGGCAATCTTCATGATTTCTCTAACTTTCTCAACCGTCAGCTCCATCTCAGCCGCAATTTCCTCTGGCGAAGGTTCACGTCCCAGTTCTTGCAGCAATTGACGAGAGACACGAATCAGCTTGTTGATCGTCTCGACCATGTGTACAGGAATACGAATCGTACGTGCCTGATCTGCAATCGCGCGGGTAATAGCCTGACGAATCCACCAAGTTGCATACGTACTAAATTTGAACCCTTTGTTATGGTCAAATTTCTCTACCGCTTTGATCAGACCCATGTTACCTTCCTGAATCAGATCAAGGAACAGCATACCGCGTCCAACATAACGTTTAGCAATACTTACTACAAGACGTAGGTTCGCTTCAGCGAGACGACGTTTGGCTTCCTCGTCACCATTCTTAATCCGCATAGCAAGCTCTACTTCATCGTCAGCCGACAACAGCGGAACGCGTCCAATTTCTTTTAGATACATACGGACAGGGTCATTAATCTTAATCCCTGGCGGCAGTGACAAATCATCATCAAAGCTGAACTCATCGCCCTCTTTGTCTTCATTGTCCTCATTTGGCCGGAGGCTGTTAACCTCTTCATCGTTCTCGTTTACAACTTCAATTCCCAAATCACTGAGTTGTTCATAGAACTCCTCCATTTGCTCGGGGTCTTGATCAAACGGCGATAATTTCTCCATAATATCTTTGTATAGCAATGATGATCTTTTCTTGCCTTGCTCAATAAGCTGATCCTTAACCTGATCCAAAGTAAATTCTGCTTCCAATTCAGTATGCTGATCGTTCGCCATAATTCGACTCCCTCCTCCCTAGGTACATCCTGTCAACATTTCATTGTCTCTCTAGGGCTATAATCTCACTTGCTATTTGTGCCGCACGCAAAAAGTCACCTGACTTTTCCGCTTGAATCATCTCTTCACGCTTCTGATCCATCTTGCGCTGTAGTGGGTATTTCCGTACTTCACGGATACAATCATCCAGCACCTGCATATTCCAGTCTGGAGGTGTATCCATCATGGAAATTGATGTTGCAGTTTTCTCTAGACGATCATCCTGAAGCGATGATAGAAACCGACTAATGCCGGGTGGTTTGCCTTGCGCGTAATAGGCATATAGATAAGCGGCAATTGCCGCATGATCATCGATGTTAAAATCTTCTCCGAGGCGTTCGCCCACATACGTGGCAGCTTCCGGGTCCTGAATCATAAAGGACAGTAGACGCCGTTCCGCGACATGATAAGCGGGCAGCAAAGTTGGTGTCTGCACTTGCCCTTTTTTATGCCTACCATTATTCCACCTTTTGTCGTTATTATCCCCTTCAGGGATGTTTTTTTGCATCGATGCCCTAAGTAAATTACAATCCTGCTTCANNAAAGTTCCAGCTCAGAAGCGATTTCCCTTAGGTAAACCTCTCTCTCGGTCGAGGAATGTAACGAAGCAATGACCTCCAAAGCTTCTTTGACGTAGGCAATTTTGCCATCTTCCTCTAGGAGTATATGGTTTTTTTTCAGATATATAAGCTTAAATTTTATGGATGAAACCGCTGAATCAATAACCTGATCCATAAACCTTTCTCCACCATGCTTAGAGATGAATTCATCTGGATCGAGCCCGCTTGGCAGTAAGGCGATCTTTACACGCAAGCCACTGCCTTCAAGCATTGGAATGGACTTTCTAGCAGCTGCTTGTCCTGCCCGGTCACCATCATAAGACAGTACAATTTCATNNTTGTTGCTACACCGTTATGCACACCTGCTTCCCAGGCCGAAATGACATCTCCGTATCCTTCAAAGAGGACGATTTGCCGCGTTTTGCGGATGGATGCTTTGGACTGGTGCAAATTGTATAAAATCCGGCTTTTGTTAAACAATCTACTCTCTGGAGAATTTAGATACTTGGGTTGTCCTTCACCAAGAATTCTTCCGGCAAACGCAATCACCTTGCCTGTACGGTTCGCAATCGGGAAAATAATCCGACCACGGAAACGGTCTATATAGCCTTTACCCTCACCTCGGGCAGACAAGAGTCCACCTTTCTCCATCTCAGCAAGGTCAAAATTCCGTTTCTCCAAAAATTGTAGCAAAGTATCCCAGCGGTCCGGAGCATATCCGATCTGAAACTGGTCAATCATTTTATCGCTGAAGTTCCGGGCTCTTAAATACTCCATTGCGGCTTTGCCGTGTTCCGTATTCTTCAGCAAGTAATGATAAAACTTTGCAGACCATTCATAAGCTTGAATCAACCGATCGCGTTCCGGATCAGGAGGAGACATTAGGCCTCCCTTACCTTCAGGAACGGGAATATCACTTTCTTCAGCCATTATTTTGACGGCTTCGGGGAAGGTTAATCCTTCGATTTCCATCCTAAATTTGATGGCATTTCCACCCATGCCGCAGCCAAAGCAATGAAATACTCCCCGGTCGGGGGTAACTGTAAAGGAAGGGGTTTTCTCCGAATGGAACGGGCAGAGGCCCCATAAATATTTCCCCTGCCTGGACAAATGGACAACCTTACCGACTGTATCGACAATATCATGACGTGCAAGCACGCTTTCGATAACTTCTTCCGGAATATTCCCGTGTCCGCTAGCCACTTCAACCACCTTCAATTCTTAACAAATAAATATAATTCGCTATTGCTCTACATTCTCCTGCAAAAGTATTAAAAGTTTTGTCATTTTATGTTGAAAATATATTTTTTCTTCAGCCGTTATAGGTTTTGGACCCTTAGAATAATGTCCCCGTCTTCGTTCCACGGCCCTGGCATGCCTGCCTTCCAACATAAAATCCATTTTGAAATCGTCATATTCCTGGCCACGAAAAGAAAGAACACTGCAACGTTTCCCGAGCGCAAGTGCTGCGAGACCATAGTCTTGAGTCAATACCACATCTCCAGCAGAAATATGATTGGCAATATATAGATCGGCGCTCTGATCTCCCCGGTCCACCTGCACAACCGTTACACCCTCTTCAGCTTTCAGTGCATGGTCATAAGAAGATACCATCAGTACCGGCACACCAAAGGCACGGCCAACTTCAGCAATCTCTTTTTTGACCGGACAAGCATCCCCATCCACGACTATAGTTCTAGACCGGGACTTCTTCTCCATGATCATCACCAATTTCCCGTGTAATATATATACGCCCTTACCGCAAGAAATCCTTCTTTCTATGCATAAATACGGAACGGATGTCAAATGACGCATTGGCACCGTTCCGTATATTTATACCCCAAACCAACGTTCTATACCATAAGACACAAACTTTTCTTATAGATGTTGTTCAAAAAGTTGTCTTTTGATCACGATGTCGAATCTGAGAAGCAATATCGACGTCGAATCTTGAATTCAGCCGGGAACTCCGGTGCTCACGTAGATAATGCCTACGCTCCGCTCCTCCCTCCCTAGCTTCATCCAACCTTCTTGGTGCTGAAAGGTCATCTTTTTGAACCTCAATTTTATAGATGTTGTTCAAAAAGCTGTCCTTTGATTAAACGTCGAATTTCGAATTCAGCCGGGAACTGCGGTGCTCAGCCGTTTACCAAACGAGCTTGCCAAAATCAGCAAACGCCTTGGAGTCAGCATCAATACCAGCAAGCAAAGCTAAACGGTTAGCACGTACCTGCTCATCCTCTGCCATAACCATAACGGAATCGAAAAATGCTGTAACAGCATCTTTTAGACCCGAGAGAATACGGAGTGCTTCTTCGGCATTATTCGCGGACATCGCTTCAAGATACGGTGTGTGTAATTCCTGCCATGTATTGTACAGCTTCAGCTCAGCATCTTCTTTAAGCAAAGAAGGATCAATCACTTCGCTGGTTGCTTTAGCTGCCAGATTACTGACACGAGTGAGTGAATCTACGGTAATTTTAAAGTCTGCTTGGTCTAAGACAGCACCCATAAGCGCACGGCTTCTGCCCACAACATCTACCACATTGTCAAAGCCAGCTGCTGTAACAGCGTCCACAACATCATAGCGTACATTGTCGGATAAAAGTCGTTTAACACGCAGACCGAAGAACTCGTACAGGTTTATACGTAGTTCATCGTCAGAATGTTTCGAATTCCCTGAATTTTTATGAATTTCAATCGCTGCTTCAAAAATCTCCCGCAGCGTAATCGGCAATTTATGCTCCAGCACAATTTGTACAATCCCTGCAGCCTGGCGACGCAGTGCATAAGGATCCTGAGATCCTGTTGGGATGATACCGATGGAGAAGCAACCTACAATCGTATCGATCTTGTCTGCAATGCTGACAACCGAACCGGCATCCGTCGAAGGTACTGCATCTCCCGCGAACCGTGGCTGGTAATGGTCGAAGATTGCTTTTGCCACAGTTTCAGGCTCTCCGGCTTTGCGTGCATAATCTTCGCCCATGGTGCCTTGAAGTTCTGGGAATTCATAAACCATTTGAGTCACAAGGTCGAATTTGCAAATATCAGCAGTCCGGCTTACTTCAGAGAGGGCTCTATCAGACAATCCTAACTTTACAGCAAGACGATCGGAGATTTGGCGAATACGACGCACTTTATCTCCAACACTGCCAAGCTCTTCATGGTAGACGATATTCTCTAGTTTGGCTAGTGCATCGTCAATCTTCATCTTTTGATCTTCTTGATAGAAGAATTTGGCATCTGATAGACGAGCACGGAGTACCTTCTCATTACCCTTAGCAATAACATCCAAAGATATTGCATTCCCGTTACGCACCGTTACGAAGAAAGGTAACAGTTTGCCCGCTGCATCAAAAACCGGGAAATACCGCTGATGCTCACGCATCGAAGTAATCAGCACATCCTGAGGAATGTTCAAGAACGATGGGTCGAAGGTTCCAAACAGCACGGTTGGTGTTTCCACCAGGAACAGTACTTCCTCCAAAAGATCCTCTTTGATCGCAATCGTCCAGCTTTTTTCTTCAGCCAATTGATTGATTTGTTTCAGGATCAATTCTTCCCGTTCCTTTACATCTACAAGGACATGCTGCGCACGCATGCTCTCTACATATTGTGCAGGCTCCGAAATTACAGTCTCTGTTCCCAGAAAACGATGTCCACGGCTCACATTACCCGCTTTTACATCCGTAATTTCCAATTCAATAATATCTTTACCGAAAAGTGCAACTAACCAGCGAATCGGACGTACGAATTTAAAATCGTAAGCTCCCCAACGCATGTTTTTCGGAAAAGTCATCGCATTTACAATCCCTAAAAGCCCTTCTGAAAGCAAAGAAGCTGTCTCTACCCCAGCACTATTTCTAGTAGCATATATATACTCTACTCCAGCTAGCTCTTTGAACGTAAATTGCTCCGGAGATACACCCTGACTACGGGCAAATCCTAAAGCAGCTTTGCTCCAGTCTCCATTTGCATCCAGTGCGATTTTGCGTGATGGTCCTTTGACTTCTTCGCTAATATCCTCTTGCTTCTCAGCCGCATCCTTAACAAAAACAGCGAGACGACGTGGCGTTGCATAGGCCGTAACTCCAGCATGGGTAATCCGTGCAGAATCCAACCACTTGGATGTTCTATCTTGTAGTTGTTCCATCGCAGCGCGGATAAACCGTGCAGGAATTTCTTCCAGACCGATCTCAAACAGGATATCTTTAGACACGGTCAGCACCTTCTTTCTTCAGCAGCGGGAAGCCAAGCTTCTCGCGTTCCTCAAGATATGTTGCCGCTACAGTGCGGGCAAGATTACGCACTCGGGTAATAAATCCAGTCCGTTCAGTAACACTGATGGCTCCACGTGCATCCAGCAGATTAAAGCTATGTGAGCATTTCAACACGTAATCATAGGCAGGGAACACAAGATGCTGCTCCATCGCTCTACGCGCTTCTTCTTCGTACATGTTGAACAGTGAAAATAGCATTTTTACATCAGATACTTCAAAGGTGTAAGTAGAATGTTCAAACTCCGGTTGATGAAAAACATCACCATAAGTCATGCCGCTAACCCATTCAAGATCAAATACATTTTCTTTATCTTGAATGTAGGATGCCAGCCGCTCCATTCCGTAAGTAATTTCTACGGCAACTGGATTGGCTTCAATTCCACCGACTTGTTGGAAGTAAGTAAACTGAGTGATTTCCATACCATCCAGCCATACTTCCCATCCTAGACCTGCACAACCCAGTGAAGGGTTCTCCCAGTTATCCTCAACAAAACGGATATCATGCAAGAGCGGATCAATGCCGAGTGCTTTCAAACTATCCAAGTAAATCTCTTGAATGTTATCAGGCGATGGTTTGATAATGACTTGAAATTGATGATGCTGATACAGACGGTTCGGATTCTCTCCATAACGTCCATCGGATGGGCGACGTGAAGGCTCTACGTACGCAACTCTCCATGGTTCAGGACCTAATGAGCGTAAAAATGTCATAGGGTTCATCGTGCCGGCGCCTTTTTCAGTGTCATAAGGCTGTACGATAATACAGTTCTGTTCAGCCCAGAACTGCTGCAGCGTCAAAATCATCTGCTGAAAGTTCATAATACCGTCTCCTTCGCTTTACAAGTTTTTTTGATCAGCTTGCTTAAAACCTCTTACCATGGAGGCGGCATTTTTCGCTCCTGACAGCAACAAAAAACCCCCGCCCCCATGCCTGATTAACAGACATAGGGACGAGAGCTTAACTTATTCTCCCGCGGTTCCACCCTACTTGATTCCAACCCTTGATTCAGCAAGCAATATCACTTGCTAAAGACAAGAACGAAATCCACTTTCATTCGCCATATCCGTACTCCCGGGTGCCATGTTCATGAACATTGTCCCGCCAGGCTCTCACTACCCCCAGCTCGCTGAACCGCGACAATATCGCTCATTACTTTCCCGATCAATGCACGTTCTCCCGAAATGGAGCAAAACGGCGATAATCTTATAATTAAACTGTTCCTATAGTAACGGAAAAATCAGATTTCGTCAAATCTTGTACTTGTCGAGCTGATCCAGGAAATTCTGTGATTTTAGCTTTAATCCAAGCTGCACATCCATAAAAGCTCGCATAATTTTTTTCAGCTCATCACGGCTGCTTTCTTTGACATCCACATTCCCTAATCTAGTTAGATCAAGTCTGGCGAATAAACGCAGCAATTTCAATGCGCGAGCAGAGACCTCCATTGCTGGAGGATCATTATGTTTACAGCTNNCTCCACCAAGGCGAGGGCTTATGAGCAGTTGTTCATCAGGCTTTTCAGCTCCACATATAACACATGTGTCGAATTCTGGACCATAACCGGCTGCTTGCAAAATCTTCATTTCATAAACATTTATGATAACTCCAGGTTCCTTATCTTCTTCAAGTGCGTTCAAGCAGGCCGTAAGCTGGCGAAACCAGAAGCTCCCCGTTTCCTCATCATGCAAGACTTTATCAAGCAATTCACAAGCATAGGATGCATATGCAGCTTTGATCAAATCCTCACGTAGAGGGTGGTGAGACTTCGTGATCTCGCCGGAATTCAGCGTCCCAAGACCTCCGTTATTTCTAAAAAAAACAAATTCCCCGACGGTGAACAGCTGGATCAGG
>DOJM01000048.1:5464-5660 GCA_003529225.1 Paenibacillus sp. | reverse complement strand
CACGAGCAATAATGGTTTCTTCACCCGCACCCCCAACGAGGCGGTCAACATTAGCCCGAACAGTAACCCGTGCTTTTACTTTAACCTCAATACCATTCTTAGCTACAGCGGCTACAATAGGTGTTTCGATTACACGTGGATTTACACTCATCTGAACGGCTAGAAGCACGTCCCGTCCTGCGAGATCAATTGCTGC
>DOJM01000048.1:432-5401 GCA_003529225.1 Paenibacillus sp. | reverse complement strand
AACTCGGTCTACATTACCACCTGCGAGATAGTGACTCTCCAGTTGATTAATATTCAGTCCAAGACCTGCCTTAGTCGCTTTAATCATTGGATTAACGATTCGACTTGGTGTTACACGACGCAATCTCATCGCTACTAGGGTAATAATACTAATCCTAACCCCTGACGCCAATGCNNGAGCATGACCGGGAAGAAGCTTAAAAAGACACTCAACAAAATGACTACGACTACCGCAATCAACAAAAAAGTAATTAAAGATGCTTCCATAACTTTACAACCTCCAGTAAATTATTGTGGAGCTACTATTCGCCATACCTTTTATCTTTTACCTTATTCCTTAATTTCCTTCACCACAATCCGTCCGCCCTCAACTTTTACAACAGAGACCGGTGCATTAACGCTAATAAAGCTGCCTTCAGTAACGACATCTACTCGCTCGCCGGCAATTAAGGCCGTTCCGGATGGACGAAGTGGAGTAATACTGTTTCCTATAGCGCCAACTAAGCTTAACTTCTCTTCAACAGGTACAAATCCCTGATCTTTAGAGAGCGTATCCTTTAAAATAAACCTATTCCAAATTCCACGTTCTTTAAATGCGACAGCCACAATCACAATGACTACCGTTGCAGCCGCGAATGCGATACCGAGACTAAACAATGCATGTGTGAAGCTGTATGCTGCGCGTACGACACCTGCCACAAGGCTCACGGAACCGAGTATCCCCAATATCCCAAAGCTCGGCACGAATAGCTCCAGCACAAGCATGACAAGTCCGATTATGAACAAAAGCCAAGTCTCTGATCCGGCAAACCCTGCTACAGAATTTCCGAAAAAATATAAAACAAAAGCTAATGTCCCAATAATCCCAGGTGCACCAAAGCCCGGAACGATCAACTCAATCACAATGCCTGTGATCCCGATGAATAGCAGAATCGTCATTATAATCGGATTTGTCAGAAATTGCGACATTTTCTCGGCACCCGTATGCTCCACACGAAAAATGTCATCTGTAGTATAACCTAACCAAGTAATCGCCTCTTCTGGAGTGGTTGTAATTTGATCAGCATAGCCAGCTTTTAAAGCTTCGTCACTAGACAAGGCAATAATTTCGCCCTGCGCTTTAGATACGCCTAGATCTGGCTTATCCACAACCAAATTACTATCGACCATTCCCGCAGCAATATCAGGATCACGCTCATTTAGAGCAGCGGCTCCAATCATTTTTGATTTCCAGTAGGACACCATCTTCGCGTCATCTACTTTCTGGCCGCTACTATCCACTAGAGATGCAGAACCGATCATGCTGCCCGGTTTCATGATGATTGCACCTGCGTTAAGTGCTATGTAACTGCCTGCGGAAGCGGCATCACCTTTAATAAATGCAGCCGTAGGTATGTCACTATCTCTTACCATCGTCCCAATCTGTTCTGCTGAATTCACCAGTCCACCCGGTGTATCCACCTCCAGTACAATTAGAACTGCTCCATAATTAGAAGCTTCGGCAAACCCTCTTTCCAAAAAGCTTTGCAGACCTCTTTCAATTTTCTGATCAACCGGAATAATAAACACAGGGCCTTTCTTCATCTCACCATTCGCAGCCTTCGGTGCTTTTGGTACGGTTACATCAGCGCTTACATTCGGGATAAACGGCGTTAAGAGCAGTAGCAGTAAAACAACTGGAATGCTGGCTAACATAATTTTCCGTAATCTTTTCAATGTTTTTACCTCCCTTCTTCAACTTTACCCGGGACACATAAACTTTATTACGTTCTAAGCGTAATTACGTTTCAAAACAAAGAAAAGCACCCCTTTTGCAAGGGGTGCTGGCGCTATATTATTGCAGAAATTGCTGAACCGCTTGGTTCACGAGTTTACCATCGGCGCGACCTTTAACTTTAGGCATCAGTGCGCTCATGACCTTACCCATTTCACTTTTCGAAGAAGCACCGGTTTCCTGGATGGTCTGCTGTACAATTGCTTTAATTTCTTCTTCGGAAAGTTGCTCGGGAAGATACTTAATAATAATCTCGATTTCTGCCTTCGTACTCGCGGCAAGCTCGTCGCGACCCGCTGATTCAAATTCTTGGAGGGCATCTTTGNNGTGGGTAATCCTCCTAAAACTTTCTCTTACGAGCAGCCTCAGACTTCAGCTTTTTCTTAACGCTTGGCTTTTCGTAATGTTTGCGTTTCTTCACCTCAGCCAAGACACCATCTTTTGCGATGGAACGTTTAAAGCGACGAAGTGCAGCATCAATTGTCTCGTTTTTGCGAACTTTCGTTTCAGACACAGTTTCCCCTCCCTCCGACCATACCGTCCAAGAGCATAACACGGTTTATCAAATTCCATTATAGGTCAAACGGAAATAGGGTGTCAACCTTCGTGTTATTCTTTTTTTTCTGGCAAGTTCTTCAACATTTAATGATTGTACTATGCGTGAGAAGCTGAGTTTCCTGTGAGAGCTCCCAGCTTGGCCCCACCAAGCAAGTGATAATGAAGATGAGGCACAGCTTGTCCACTATCTGGACCACAATTATTGATCAAACGATAACCAGACTCGGCAATCCCAAGGTCGATAGCGATCTGTTGCGCTACACTGTGAATTTCTGCAATTAGCGGAAGATCCTCAGGTGTGACATCATTCATGGAAGCAATGAACTTCTTTGGAATAATCAACACATGTACCGGTGCAGCCGGCTCGATGTCGTAGAATGCAAGAATACGTTCGTTCTCAAATACTTTTTTGGAAGGAATAGTACCCTCAATAATTTTGCTAAACACGGTCTCCATAGAGTGCTCGCCTCCTAAAAATTGGTTAAATTCCACTTCATCATAAGATAATCATACAGGAAAATCACCAATTACGAAAGACGGTAGAAGATTCAACATCCACACCCTAGAACTGTATCTATTACAGAATGAAATCCGTTAACAAATGAAGTAGGGCTTTATATACACCTGTAGGGTCTAAAAAGGCAAAAAAAAGAGAAACACCCTTCACAGCTTATAAAGCTGATTCGGCGGCGGACGTATGATAAGGAGTATATTACCGGTCATACGTCCGCCGAGGTGTTTCTAAAGTAATGTCGGCTTAGCTGTATTATAACAGCGCGTTGATGCTGTATCTGTGATATCGATCACAAAGTTTAAAATGCTTCACATTTTTTCCAAAAGGATACGAGATCCCCCTCCACCTTGTTCAGCAGGAACAACAACCAGCTTGCGCGGCAACCTTGCACGAAGCTCTGGAACGTGGCTGATAATGCCGACAGACAACTGGTCATTATGCAACCTTTCAAGTGAAGTAATCACTGTATCCAGCCNNTTCATCCAGGAAGAAAAATTGCAACGGATATTGCCCACGCAGTTGAATCTGAGCTGAAAGAGCAAGTGCCAGCGAAAGGGATGTTAGGAAGGTCTCTCCACCAGACAGGGTTGAGACAGGTCTTCTCACCCCACCGTTCCCGTCATCACGGATCACAAAGCCGCCACCCGAATCAACCTCCAATGCATAACGCTGCTTACTCAGGAATCGAAGCCGCTGGGAAGCGGACTGACACACCTGCATCAATTGTTCCTCCGCAATGTACTCAACAAAGGCGTTCCCACGCAAGACCGTCTGTAGTTTGGAGAGTTGATCTTGCAAAGAAGCGTTCACAATCCGTCGGGCTTCGAGCTCCATCCAGCGAATATGTCGATGCCGCAGGTCCTCTAGATCACGCTCTGCACGTGCTCTGGCCTGAAGAGATACTTCATCCTCAGCTTTGCTTTCTCTTAAGATCCCCTGACTTTCTTGCCATTCTTCTTCACTTAAGCTGGCCCCGTCAAGCTTCTCTTCAATGTTACGAAGTTGCAACGAGACCTCAGCTTCTTCGGTACGATGAGCACGTACGCGGGAAGAAGCCATTTCCCTTGCTTCGGATGTGAGCGCTGCTCCTTCAACCTCAGTGGCTGAACTAAACGGTGAAGAAGCCAAACTTTGTTCCCAATGGCTGGTAGCTGCTACGTAATGTTCACGCGCAGATTCCGCAGCCTGGCGAGTAATCGCTGCTTCCTTAACCTCATGCTGAGCCTTCTCCGCCGCTACGAGATGTGACTGCTTGCTTGTCTCCAGTGCAGTTAACAATTCCTGCAGACGTCCTTCACATTCCGCTAGAAGAGGAGCAGCAGCACGACCATTCGTCCACTCCAGTAGTCGCTGATCTTTTTCACGATGCAATTCTTCCTTGCCTTCGATCTGTGTGATCCACTGAGCCAGCTCTTTATCCAGTCCCGTTATAGTCTCTTGAAGGTTCTGCACTGAAGCGCTTTTCTCCTCCAGAAACTTGACACTGATATCAAGACGAGATCTAATTTCTTCAGCTTGTGCATCCTTAGCTAACAGATCACGGTAAGCTTGTTCCACTTCTCCAGGTGCCAGATCGGGGAACTGCTGTGTCCAGTTCTGCCGTAGAGCCGTTAGCTGGGCGCTGAGTTCCTCAGCTTTGGCAGCAATTCCTTCTACCCAGCTCCGTTCACCTGCGACACCTGCCGCTTCTTTGAGGCACAACTGCTGGACCTNNCTGTTCTTTTAATCCCAAATGTGCAGCTTCAAGTTCTGCCAAGGCTTTTTCATCTGGAATGATTAAATCGGTGGAAGTAACTACACTACTTACTTCTGAACCTGCAGCTGCAGGGTGATTTGCCGCTTCGATGACTTCATTTCCAAATACCTGCTCCAGCCATACTTGATCCTGTTCACGAAGACCACGGAACAGATGACGAGCTTCCAAAGCCCGTCTAGACAATGTTCGAACTTGCTGAAGTTTCATTTCCAGTTCTTGTTTCTCTAAGCTATCCTGCAATAATGCAGGTGAAGGATGATGCTCGCTTCCGCATACAGGGCAGGGTTGTCCTTCTTCCAGCTCCTTAGCTAGTGCTAGAGACAGTCTGTGAAGCTCTTGATCCTTCATTGCCGCTTCCAAAGAACTGA
>DOJM01000048.1:0-344 GCA_003529225.1 Paenibacillus sp. | reverse complement strand
GGGGAGCCGCGCCTGCGCAGCCGCGAGTGCAGCGTCACGCTCGCGGCGCTCCTTCTCCGCCGAATCCCACTGGGATTCGGCGGAGTGCAGCCCTTGCAGTCTCTGCATCGCTTCTTGCAGAGACTGCCGCTCCTGGGAGCGGACACCGAGCGGCTGCAAGCTCAGCTGCAGCTCTTGCTGGCGCTTTTGGCCCTTGGCCAAAAGCTCACGCTCCCGTGCCATGCCCTCCCGCAGCTCCGCTAGCTTGCGGGAGGCCTCTTCGCGGCGCTCACGCAGAGCCGCGAGTTCGCGCCGCAGGGCGCCGAGCTCGGACTCGAGCTCGAGCGCGCGGCGGTAGGTGCCGG
>DOJM01000047.1:1962-3746 GCA_003529225.1 Paenibacillus sp. | reverse complement strand
AGGTCCTAGATTTGTAAGAATGACAAAAAGATAAATTGTTGAGCTGAAAGGTGGGGAAAAGGTGGGAGAAGGAAAAAGAAGGAACTGGAGGTCCCTGGTGTTTTTCAGTGTATTGCTTATTTTTATTATTGCAGGATGTTCTACATCACAAGAGACTCATCAACTCGGGAGAGAGAAGGAGCAGGAATTTGACCAAGGAAGTAGAATGAAATTTTCCAGCCTTTCTGAACAAAAGATCGTGGATTTTGCTAAGCTCAGTAAGGTTTGGGGAGTGGTGAAATACTATCATCCTAAGGTTGTATCTGGAGATGTAAATTGGGATTATGAGCTGTTTCGGGTGATGCCCTCTATTTTAGAAGAAAATTCAGATGTGAATTCAATTCTCTATGAGTGGGTTCATTCATTAGGCAGCGAGTTCATTTCTGAAGAGCTTGATGTTCAATATCAATTTTCCGAAGATTCCATACAGCTCAGTCCATCTACAGATTGGTCCAAGGATGAAGGATATCTCGGAACAGACTTGAGTCTTGAATTATCGAAGCTTCTGGATTCTAATATTTCAGAACGAAAATATGCATATGTTAGTTTTAAGGAAGATTCAATCTTTCCGTCTATGGGAAATGAAAACCCATACTCTAATATGAATTTCGATGATACAGGCTACAGGTTGCTAGGTTTATTCCGCTACTGGAATATTATCGAATATTATTATCCGTATAAAGATGTCATCGGAGAAGATTGGGATCGAGTGCTTCTGGAGTTTATCCCTAAAACGGTAGATGGATCGGATTATGACTCCTATTTCATGACTTTAGCAGAACTGACAACTAGAATACATGATTCTCATGCATATTTGGTGGGCAAAGATAGAGAGACGATTACTGATTATTTTGGAACGTATCGGCTTCCCGTAAACTTTATGGAAATTAACAATCAGATTGTTATAAATAAAGTAATTAACAAGTGTGGACTTGAGGTCGGAGATATTGTATTAAAAGTAGGCGACAAAAATATTGATGAATTATTAGAAGATAGAAGAAAATATATATCACAGTCGCGAGAAGACACGGCCAGCTTATTTTTTCTTGATTTATTCCGAACTGAACAGAAGAATACGGACGCTACTGTAATTCGGCAGGGAAATAAGAGTAGCATTAGTGCAGTAGGGAGTCAGCAAGACATTAATTTCCTGGTTGATACGAAATCACAAGCAATGGAGAGTGGAGAAATCTACTATATTAATGCTGGTCTCTTGAAAGATGGAGAGATTGATAAAATCATGAAAAAATGGTGGAATNNAGAAACTACCCATCTAGCATACTTACTTATGAATTAGCCAAATATCTGATCGCTTCTGAAAAAGAATTTGCCACAGTATCGGTCCCCAATCGTGCAATACCCGGTGAATTTTATTTCCTTGAGCCTATAGTTTCAGGGAAGCCCCAAGAAACAAATGCCGAGGTTTATAAAGGGAAAGTAGTGATTCTAATCAATGAACATACTGCTAGTCAAGGCGAGTTTACAACGATGTCTCTAAGAAATACAGAAAACTCCATAGTTCTCGGTAGGCCGTCTGCTGGAACTGATGGTGATATACGTGTCATTATGCTTCCAGGAAAAATAAAAACCGCTATAAGTGGACTCGGTATATTTAATCCAGATAAAAATCCAACGCAAAGAATAGGATTGCAGCCAGATATTCGTCTTGATCCTACCATTGAAGGGATTATGGAAGGCAGAGACGAGTATATTGAGAGAGCTGTTGAATTAATTAAAGGTGGTTA
>DOJM01000047.1:0-1918 GCA_003529225.1 Paenibacillus sp. | reverse complement strand
GCCGATTTGATGATTATCTAAATATGACGCTATGTTTAATCCTTGGACCTGAAATTACATAAAGTGTTACTTCAAATGATGAACAGCTCTCTTTTTGCAGAATTCACAGCAATGAAGTTTAATCTTATCTAAAAACCTCTTCCATTCGATAAGTTAATCTATGTGCACTTGGCCAACCAGCTTTAATAAATATGCCGAGTACCTTTATTAATGGTTGAAGACAAGCAAGATTATCACGGAAGATAACACGATATTCTGCCAGATAACGCTCTACGAGTTTGACAAGTAGGTTCGATCCCATCGATTCAAATTGATATCCGCCATTTTGACCAGCATGTATTGTGCGAACTATACGCATGAAAAATTCAACCGGATCTACTGGTATTAAGACTCTAGCGTTTGAAGCAAGTGGTGAGTGACCGCAGGAATAGAGAAATCAGCCAATTCATGGAGAAGAGGAGGCTATGTTTTCATGAACAAACGAAGGACAAGATGAGAATATAACCATTAACCTGCATTTGACTGGTTTATCAATTGATAATAACGATAAAAATTCAGATGTAATTACTTTAAATATAGAAAAAAAGAGAATGTGCCGAACGATTCTTACTTAGCCATTATCCTGAAGCATTAATAGATTTAATATACTATAAAACAAAACATGCATTCTTAAATGGATTGGACAGACACACCCAATTTGCGTAGCAGCAGAATGTGTGCCAGTTGGTAGACTCTTGATCCATGCCGTATATCCGATATAGATTATTGTCTGTATAAGCAGGCTCTAGAACACCTTTCTCTTCGAAATATCGAAATTGATGTACGGATACGTTCATCAATTTGGCTAATTCACTAATCGTAATTTCATGCTTCATCACGTTCACTCCTAAAGATAATAGCTCGGCATATATCCAAGATCTACCTTAGGTCAAACCTAAAGGTCAAGGTATCGATCGGCAAAACTTTATTTCTAGAATGAAACACAATGCAGGTTGACAAGATCAGACCACAATTGTACTATTTAAGTGTGACTACAGGTGTAGTCATAACTTGATTTTGGAGGGTTTAGGCATGACAAAAATACCACCCATCACGGATGCGGAGCTCGAGGTTATGCGCGTATTGTGGGCCAGTCCGAATTGTCCTTCCAGCGAGGTCGTCAAGCAATTGGCGGAACAAGTGGGGTGGAGCCCGAATACGACAAGGACGCTCCTGAACCGTCTAGTGCAGAAAGAAGCGGCGGGAACAACACAGGAAGAGGGTTCCAAACGGAACTTTTTGTTCTATCCACTCATCAGTGAACAAGAATATTTGAAGTCGGAGACCAAATCGTTCATGAAGAAACTGTATGGCGGCGCCTTGAAGCCCATGCTCGCTAATTTTTTGCAGGATAAAAAGCTGAACGAGAAAGAAATTGATGACTTGAAAGCTTTGTTTGACGAGAGTCGCAACAACGATGATCGATAAGAAAATTGATTAAAGGTAGAACCATTCAGCCTAACGTCGAACCGCCGCGTAAATCGCGGTTTTTTTATTAGTATAATTTCACAAAATTACCCAGCATACTATTATCAGACGATGCAACAACCCCTAAAGAAAAACGAATCTATGTGAAGACCGGCATCGCCGATTTAATCTTCCACGACCTTGGACATCTTCCAACGCCAGGTACACGGGAACTGGAACCTTGGGGTGGAAAAGTAACTAGTCTCAAAGCGCTGTCCAGCCTCAATCCGGATCATGTCATCCTGTTGGTGGACAATAATCAGAACGTCTAGAGCAGAGTAACATTTGGAGCAGTATGCAAGCCTTCAAATCCGGGAAGGTGTACCGGATGACGAGCAGACAGAATTACAACGAAGCATTTTTGCCTTAGGCAAAAAGAAGCTGCTCGAGCAGATCCAGCCAGATCCTACAA
>DOJM01000230.1:8472-9886 GCA_003529225.1 Paenibacillus sp. | reverse complement strand
TAATGGGGATAGGGTAGTCAAGGTGCGAATAAGGCGTTCCACCGATCTGCCAGCAGTTCCTCATCTAAATTTATCCCTATGAATACTACATAAGGCATTCCGGGGTAACGTGACGCCTCCCAGCTCGTACGCATTCCCGCATATTGGACGAGTTGAACCGGTTCCTGTTCGGACAGAAGGATATGCCCTATGGCACGGAGCAGGTTGTCACCCCATTCTTGAAAGAAAGCCTCTATCCGTTCTTTGGAAGGCATTGCAGTCCCCGTTTGCGGGATGGTTAACGTGATGGCGGTCACTTGGGAAAAAGAAGCATGGGGCTCCTCTTGCCGTTCTTTTACAGCTGTAGCTCCCTGTTCTGAATTCATTTGCTTAAGTGTTGCGCCTTTAAAGGTTTGAGGTGCTCGTTGTGGCGCAGGAGCGATGATTTTACGTGGGATGATTCCTGATAATATCGGAGAAAGGTTGATCTCGCTGTAATGGGTATATACGATANNAGGTTTCGGGTTCCACAAGATCGCTCTTATTAACGACAATGAGATCGGCGGTGGACAACTGCTTGCGAAGAGTTCGAACCAGTTGTTTGTCAGAGGAGAGTCTGCTGTTATATTCCAAGGCGTTTTCTGCATCCAATAAGGTAATCGTAAAATGCAATTCGACCTTTTCCTGTAGAGCGGTTTCTTGAAGTGTTTTGGCGATTTCCTCTGGGTTCGCGACGCCAGTAAGCTCGATATAAATAGCATCGGGGCGCCCTCTCAGCAGCACCAGCAGGCTATCTGCCAGATCCTCTTTACGGCTACAGCATACGCATCCATCCAGCAGCTTAGTAACGGTTGTACCCGTGTGCTCTTGCAGAATATACCCGTCGACATCTCTCTTACCCAGCTCATTCATGACTACGCCAGGATTCAGACCTCTTACCTTGCTCTCTTTCAGCAGGGACAACAGCAGAGTTGTCTTCCCGCTCCCCAGAAACCCGCTCAAAATAATTACTGGTATCTTCATGATTTCCACTCCTGCCTGATTCTCTTGGAAATACAAGAATCATATTTTTATATTTCCATCTATACGTGATTTGTCCGCAAGAAAGACCACAAAATTAAGAGAGTTGGAATTTTTACAAGATCATAGTTGACAGATTGTGAATAAAACGTGTACGATATGTTAATCGTAATTATTACGATTTAAAAAAGGGGATGGAACAATGAGAGTAATCATTACTTTGGCATGCACGGAGACAGGAGATCGCAACTATACCACTACCAAGAATAAGCGAAATCACCCAGAACGTATGGAAATGAAGAAATATTGTCCACGTCTGAAAAGAGTTACATTACATCGCGAAACACGGTAGGAGCTATAGGTGCCAAACATAAATGTTAATCAATGATAGGAGTGGATCGGAATGAAAAAAATC
>DOJM01000230.1:8101-8431 GCA_003529225.1 Paenibacillus sp. | reverse complement strand
GTGGCTACTTAGGCTCTGGAAAAACAACACTGCTAAATCATGTCTTGCACAACCGTGAAGGCTTGAAAGTTGCTGTTATCGTTAACGATATGAGTGAAGTGAATGTAGACGCCAATCTGGTGAAGTCTGGTAATGTACTTTCCAGAACGGAAGAGAAATTAGTAGAAATGTCTAACGGTTGTATCTGCTGTACACTCCGCGACGATTTGATTGTCGAAGTACAAAAGCTGGTTGCTGAAGGTCGGTTTGATTATATTCTCATTGAATCTTCTGGCATTAGCGAGCCTGTGCCGGTGGCACAGACCTTTACTTATGCGAACCCCGAGCTGG
>DOJM01000230.1:7670-7999 GCA_003529225.1 Paenibacillus sp. | reverse complement strand
CGATAGTCTGATGGATCGTAGTCAAACGGCTGGCGAAGATGATTTTCGCGATATAGGGGATTTGCTCATAGATCAGATTGAAACTTGTGATGTGTTATTGCTTAATAAGTGTGATCTGCTGGAAGAAGAAGAGCTTAACAAGCTTGAAGCTGTGCTTCGCAAACTTCAGCCGACAGCCAAGCTGATCCGTACGGTTAACGGAGTGGTAGATCCGAAGGAGATTCTTAATACTGGATTGTTTGATTTTGAAAAAACAAGCTTGTCCTCCGGTTGGATTACGGAGCCTAACAAGGAGACACATACGCCTGAGACGGAGGAATACGGAATAT
>DOJM01000230.1:7351-7545 GCA_003529225.1 Paenibacillus sp. | reverse complement strand
CGATTCAGTTCGGACCTGCCGGCTACTGGCTAGCTACAATGCCTGAGGATCAGCAGCAAGAGGTATTGGAAAGCGAACCTGAAATGAAGGCTAAATGGGATAATCAGTGGGGCGATCGAATGAATGAAATCGTGTTTATCGGTGTTAGTATGGACCCGGCACAAATCGAAGCGAGATTGGATCGATGTTTGTTG
>DOJM01000230.1:6368-7319 GCA_003529225.1 Paenibacillus sp. | reverse complement strand
TTGACGAAAGATGAGTTGAAGCAGGATTGGACAACGTTTAATAATCCGCTTCCGTGGCCTGTTGAGGAACTCCTTGCAGCAGCGGCTGAGGAATAGAAATTTAGATGAAATAGCAGGTGATAATCCGGAATCCAGGAGGTTAGGTTCCGGATTTTTGCTGTGCAATTATAGTGACTATGAATTATCATAGAAGGAATATATTTCAATTAAAAATAGAGGTGATGTCTATGAGTTATAAAAACACTTTCATACGTGTAGCAGAGGATTGTCCTGAGGAAACGGGAATCCCGCCGATGTCTTGTCGTACACTCCCGCCTGCGCATGTAATTCAATATGAGCTGTTTATTAATGAGCCCTACAAATACAATNNTGCGAGCCTCTCTACTTCCGAAGCGATTCGGCTGGGGTGTCCATTACAATCATGAGGGGAAAATAGCCATTTATGGTAAGGAGTCTCTCGAATATGACTATTATACTTCGTATGCTGATGAAGCAGTGAAGCTGCTGCCAGCGATGCGTAATAAGCGGGAACATGGCTAATAAGGAGGAGATAACTTGTATAAAGCGATTGAAGAAATCACACTTAATACTTGGCCAGCGGAGCAGAGTGTTCTCCTGAATGGCTGGGTTCTGCGCACAGCAGTTGGATATACGAAAAGGGCCAATTCGGTCAATCCGTTATACGGAGAAGAAAGCTCTCTTGCGGATCTTACAAACCAAATTAAGCTTGCTGAGCGGTACTATAAGGATGCTGGACTAAAGCCAGTATTTAAAATAACGCCGTATATCCAGCCTGCGAACCTGGATGCGGTGCTAGCGGAGCGTGGTTACACAGTTGTCGAGCCATCATCTGTAAGGCTAGTAGAACTGGAGGAATTAGCTACTCCTGATCTTCGATATGAGATACAAGTTCAGGAGAGCTTGACTGAAGAGTGGTTAAATGCATTTACG
>DOJM01000230.1:5617-6362 GCA_003529225.1 Paenibacillus sp. | reverse complement strand
AGGGTTATATTCTGTTGTTTAACAATGGCGTTCCTACCGCTTGTGGTCTGGGCATTATTCAGAACGGCTACATAGGTCTCTTTGATATTATCACTGCTTCCGATCAGCGTAGACAAGGTATGGCGGAACAACTGCTGCTTGCATTGCTACACTGGGGCAAGATGCAGGGTGCAACAACCGCTTTTTTGCAGGTTGTACAAGCTAATACTGGAGCTTCGGCTTTGTACGACAAGCTCGGATTTAAGGAGATATATCAATATTNNGTGTAGTCTTGAATGATGCGGGGGCACATTGGCTATTTCAGCAAAATGGGACCCCGCAAGGAAATCACACGAACTTCCCTTGACCCGGCAACGCCATTTCTTTGAAATTCTTGCATAAATGAGCAAGCTGAGTAGATAATTTTTCACCCTCCATAGGCACCCCGTGTCCAGAGAGAACGATATGAGGATCTAGCAATGCAAGTGTGCGGACCGACTTTTCCGCGTCTTCCCAGTCCGTCGTGAAATAAGAAGGTGGACCGTGCACCACATGATGCTGTGAAGCCACTGCGAATACGGACTCTTGTTTGACTGTAAGAAAGGTGTCACCAGCAATCAGCACCTTATCCTCTGCTCTGAATAAGGAAATATGTCCGGGACTATGTCCAGGCGTATGGATCCATTTCCAGCCCTTTGCTCCGGGGACGGTTCTGTCTTCGGGTAATGGATGTATAGCTGATCCAAGGTCGATGCCATGATGTGAA
>DOJM01000230.1:0-5515 GCA_003529225.1 Paenibacillus sp. | reverse complement strand
TGATCAAAATGCCCATGAGTCAGGATAATTGCCACTGGAGGCTTCTCATACTTCTCCTTAGCAAATTCTATAATTCTATTTGTGTAAGAGCTAAGTCCCGTATCTACAATGATCCAGTCCGAATTGGGCTGGCCGATGAATGCGCAATTTACGAACATGGTTCGTAGTCCGATGACACCGGGGGCCACGTCCCAAGTATCGGTGTAGCCTTCAGATAGTATTCCGTCAAGTCTCATCTTACGCCTCCTGTTCCGTTCTTTAGTATTGAACAATGTACCTAAACAGTAGTATGACCTTTTTTTAAGAAAAAAATATGGAAAAAAACCCTTCTCCTAATTTAGGAAGAAGGGCTGGCCTTGGACATATTAAGCGATAGGATCACATTAGAGCGTTCCGCAGTCTGCAAATAGAATATGTCGTGGAATCCGGAAGAAGGCTTCGGCTTTTTCCTGCAGAGCAGGGGTAGGCAGATGGCTGCTGTGCAACCATTTTCGAAACGTTCCGGGATGAACGCCTATCCAAATACTTACATCGGTTACGGAAAAATCGTAAACCATACAGAGGCCGGTTAGAATCACATTGCTGCGAGGCGAACTGGTAATACTTCTTTTCATAAAACGTGAAGGAGTTGGTTGACATACAATTGGACTCTGACGAATCAGTGCTTCATTGAACAAAATGTGGGGCGGGTACCCGAGTAGGCGGCAGGTCCTGTCAATGTTATTGTTGGAAGGGATACGACCTTCGTATACCCAGGCGCTTACGCTGCGAGAGGAAATACCAAGATCTTCTGCGAGTCGTGAAAGTTTGATATCCTTAGCCATCAATACAGCAAGTAACACACGGTTTCTAATCTGGCTACGCTTTGGACGGCGGAATCTTTTTACACGAACGCCTTGTCCAAGATATTTGCGGTTGATCAGAGACCACGCCTGGATATTATGAGTTTCTTGTTGGTTACTAGGCATATTTCCTCCGATTTTTTAAAAATATACTACAACACTTTCATATACATCGGCAATGGTTAATGCTGCTATTTCTGACATCACTTTTTAAGTTTCTTTCAGAACGCGTACGCTTATGATATATTTTTAATATCTAATTACAATATTACAACAGGGAGCGAGATAGAATGATCAAGCATATTGTGTTTTTTAAATTGAAGGACCGGTCCGAAGAAAGCGTTGCGGCAACGGTAGCCGTACTGCGAAATATGGAAGGTAAAATCCCGCAGCTCCTTTCGATTGAAGTGGGTGCTGATATCATTCATTCTGATCGATCCTTTGATATTGCTCTAGTTACGGTGGTAGCTTCTCTAGATGATTTACAGGCTTACCAGGTTCATCCGGCGCACAAGGAAGTTATAGCTCATATTAATGAAGTTAAAGATCTTTCAATTGCTGTGGATTACGTAATTTAAAGCGATCTACTGATTAACAAGCATCATCATTTTATACCGGAAGCGGTGACAGGAATGCGTGAGCTCGAGTATCCAATGGAAGCGTTAACTTATTTGGTCGTTTTTCTTGCGGCATGTTTCATTATGTTCTTCTGGCTGAAACGCCGCGGCAAACGCGGTAAGTAGAGATAATGCAGATTTCTCTAACTATTTTTGACATGGGGGTATTGCTGTGTATTATGTCAACCGCAAACAAATCGAAACCATTCTTGCTCAAATCCCAGATATAACCACGGGTCTTCGGACTGTAACGGCTTCATGGGATGGCAATACTTTAACCGGACTAATACAAGAACGCTGCCTTCATTTGGCGATAGAGGTGGTTACGGACGTTGGTAGTTGTCTGATTGACGGTTTTATTATGCGTGATGCTGGAAGTTATGAGGATATCATTTCAATCATACATGAAGAAAAAGTGCTAGGTAAAAGTGANNCGATTGATAGAGCTTGTCGCACTTCGTAAGCCGCTCGTGCAGGATTATTTTGCCTGGGAAAGAGAAGCACTACACCCGCTCACACCAATCCTTTCAGAGGTGCTAGAGAAGTTTGCTGTTGAAGTAGGGAATTATTTGGATCAGGAACTTGGGTCCAGTGTAACGCTATAATAGCATAAGATAGAATCATATAAAATAGGCGGTAGCCGTGAAAGAGAGGGGGTTCCTTTATGATGAAGATGGGGCAGGAAAATGGATCGACAAGGCACTTGATTATGACGCTCCTGAAGACGAAAGGACCACTGACCATCGGCGCGCTGGCAGAAGAGTTGGGAATTACAGAGATGGGTGTCCGTCGTCATGTGCTTCAGCTGGAGCAGGAGGGACTTGCTAAGATAAAAGTGGTTCGGCAAGCGATGGGGCGGCCTTTACATATGTATTCTTTAACGGAGAAGTCCGAAGAGTATTTTCCAAAAAGCTATCACAATCTGGCTTTGGAGCTTCTGCGTGAATTGGATTATGGCAGTGGATTGGAAGCTGTAAATACATTGTTTGAGGGACGCCGTCGCCGGATGCTTACCCAGTATGCACCGATGATGGAACGCCGGAATTTGGAAGAACGAGTAGCTGAGTTATCGTCGATCCAAAACGCTGGTGGATATATGGCAGAGTGGAACCGTGAAGAGGATGGTTCGTATGTCATAAGAGAATACAACTGCCCGATTCGCCAGGTGGCTACCCAATATCGTAAAGCTTGTCAATGCGAGCATAGCCTATTTGAGGAATTGCTGGATGCTAAGGTTACACGAAGTGAATGTATGGCAGAAGGCGGACAATGCTGCCGATACGCAATTGCACCCAAAAATGTAACAGACAAAACTTCTGAAAAGTCGTAATAATTAGTCACAAGACAAACTCCTGCTGCTTATGATATAGCAGATATAGGCATTAGCCCGGTAGAGCGGGGAGCAATGAATTTAAAGGAGAGATGAAACGATGAAAAAGGACACAAAAGGATTGTTATGGGGAGCTTTAGTCGGAAGTGTGGTTGGATCAGTGACAGCACTTCTGTTCGCGCCTAAGCCAGGTAAAGAGCTGCGCAAGGATATTGTGGAAGGAACAGCTGCTGGCATTGAAAAGGTACAGGGAATTGCCGTGCAGGCTGGAGACAAGAGCGTTGAGTTGTATGACAAAGCTAAGGATTCAATAGGTCATGTAGTCCATGAGGTTCGCGAATGGAGCAAATCATGTTCGAATGCTGTAGAAGAAGAAAACACTGCTACTGTAGCAGTAAGTGGAATTGCTACTGAAGAAACTATTCAAGAGGCAGCGGCCACTTTGGAAGAGGTAACGGAGTTAGAGGTATCGCCTTTAAGTGAAGAAGTAAGCAGTGAAGAAGCTAGTCTTGAAGAAGCTCAGCTAGATGACAAGGACAAGAACGAAATCGCATAATGAAACAGTGGATGAAGTGTTTGGTTTTACGGTCAAAAAGTACTTATTCTCTTTTAATATGGCCGCGTTTTCGCATTGGGCGGAAGGTGGCTTTTTTATTTCATTCTTATAGACCTGTTAAATGATGGAAGAAGTCTTGGCTTGAACTAAGAGTCCAAAAGGAGTATTATCTGCAATTGGGGCTGAAAGTCAGGTACATTTTGTTTTCGGCTTACATAAGCTACACAAAACAAGTAGAAGGAAGCGGTGTGTTCGTGCAGCAAGCTATAGCAATATTAGACTCAGGTGTGGGAGGGCTAACAGTTGTCAAAGAAGTGATGAGGCAACTCCCGCGGGAGAAAATCATTTATTTCGGAGATACGGCCCGAGCTCCGTACGGACCCCGTTCGACCGAGGAAGTAACACTGTTTACAGAACAAATTGTAGATTATTTGATCCAGTTTAATCCTAAAATGATTGTTATCGCTTGTAATACCGCAACAGCAGCGGCACTCGATTATATCTCATCCAAGGTCTCTATCCCTGTCATTGGGGTGATTCATCCCGGAGCCCGTGCTGCAATTAGCGCGACCAAAAGCGGACATGTCGGCGTGATCGGTACAATAGGAACCATCGGCAGTGGGGCTTATACTAACGCACTAAAGCAGCTGTCGCCTTTTGTTGAGGTTGTAAGTCAAGCCTGCCCAGCGCTTGTCCCTCTCGTTGAGCAAGGCATGTTCCGCTCAGAGAAAAGTTATGAAATTGTAGAGCAGGCATTGGAAGGCATTAAAGATAATAACATCGATACTTTAATTTTAGGATGCACTCATTATCCATTTCTTGTTGAGCCTATTGGAGAGACCATGGGACCGGGAGTCAAACTGATCAGTTCCGCAGATGAGACAGCTCGTGAGATCAGCACGATTTTATATGATAAAGGCAAGCTGTCTATCGGGGATGAAAGTCCAATTCATCAGTTCTTCTGCAGTGGTGATGCTGAAATGTTTCAGCGAATTGCCCGAGACTGGCTTGGAGAACAAATTAAACGCACCCCAGTAGTATGGCAAGTATCCACGTTATAAGCAGAGCAATCTTGAATTGAATAGGGACAAACTCTACGGAGTATAAGAAAATAGGCTGGGAAGCACATTTCCCAGCCTATTTTCTTGAAATATAATAATTATTTTGCTGCGCAACTGGGTGACAACGTTGTTTCTTCTTGTGATTCATTTCTCCTTCATGCAAGGTAGTGGCACTTGCATACAATAGAGTTAAGTGCTGTTTGCTGCTATTTTTGTATCCGCCGTATCAGCAATTTAAGGCCGAGAGGATGAGACCTAATGCGACAATATATTGCAAGCAGGGGAGATACCGTAAGCCGAATTGCCGCCCTGCATGGATTAACCCCTGAGCATGTTATTCAAGGAAATCCATGGGTTGGGAGACAGTCTTATTTATATCCGGGTCAGGTTTTATTTCTGCCGTCTTCGCCACGTAAAAGGTATNNTTTAGATGATTTGGAGAAGCTTAATCCAGCTGTGACCTCCGGGCGCTGTTGTACACCGGGAAAAGTGCTCGTCATTCCACCTTCGATTCCGGAGCGAATTGTATTCTTGCGTGGAGAGTATGGCCCGGTTGATGTTGAGAACGATATCAGAAGTCTGATAGCACAATATCCTTTTATACAAGCACATCCAATTGGCAGCAGTGTGCTTGGCAAGCCAATTCATGTGCTTAAAATAGGCAATGGAACCCGTCATCTGCATGTTAACGCGGCTCTACATGCTAATGAATGGTTGACCTCACCATGCCTGATGTCGTTCATAGAAGAGTATGCTGCAGCTTATGCTAAAGGTTTGGCATGGAATGGTCATCGTCCAGAAGAATGGTACAATAACTGGACCCTATGGGCTGTACCCATGGCTAACCCTGACGGCGTGGAGTTAGTACAGGAAGGTGTTTTGCCAGGCCACCCTTATTATGCGGACCTTATGAAATGGAACGGGGGACGGCGCAGTTTCCGGCATTGGAAGGCTAATATACGCGGTGTGGATCTCGGGGATCAATTCCCTGCTCATTGGGAAGAGGAACGGGAACGCCGTGGTGTAATGCTGCCCTCTCCGCGTGATTACAGTGGTCCTGAGGCGCTTAGCGAGCCTGAAGCAGCTGCTCTAGCCGCCCTGGCTGAGGA
>DOJM01000229.1:8473-11953 GCA_003529225.1 Paenibacillus sp. | reverse complement strand
TAGAACAGCACCGTTCTCGAGTTCAACTTCAATTAAATCATTCTTATCTAAACGTGTGGCACGTTGTAACTTCATCACATCAATGCCGTACTCTTTCACTTGCTCTTCAAGTTTAGCTACGAGCTGAGGACCTTCAATGTAATTTACACTGATAAAGTTCTCAATGCCAAGTGTGTCGTTAACCTGTCCGCCTAAGCGTTCAGCGACAATCCCTGTGCGAATCCCTTTACGTGCCGCGTAAATTGCTGCACTTGCACCTGCTGGGCCACCGCCAACAACAAGTACATCATATGGAGCTTTATTGTCAAACTCTGATGCGTCGACAGTACTACCCATTTTAGCTAGAATTTCTTCAACCGTCATACGACCACTTTCGAAAAATTCACCATTAAGGTAGACGCTTGGAACAGACATAATTTCTTTGCGTTCTACCTCTTCTTTGAATACTCCGCCGTCAATCATCGTATGGGTAATGGCAGGATTGAAGATACTCATTAGGTTCAGTGCTTGTACAACATCAGGGCAATTATGACAGCTTAGGCTGACATATGTTTCAAACTTATATTCGCCACTAATGCTTTTGATCTGATCAATAACACTTTGCTCAACCTTAGGCGCTCTTCCGCTAACTTGCAATAGAGCCAACACTAATGAAGTAAACTCATGTCCTAGCGGAGTTCCAGCAAAGGTCACGCCCGTATCTTCACCCACGCGATTTACGCTAAAGCTTGGGGTTCTAGGCAGTTCGGTTTTTTCTACCGTTATCCTAGCTGACATTTTGGCAATTTCATCAACCAGCGCTTCCATCTCTTGAGATGCTTCGTCAGAGCCTGCACTGATTTTCAGTACTACGTCGCCTTCCAAGAGTTCTAGGTATTGCGCTAGTTGAGCTTTTATTTCTTGATCTAATTTCATTTAGCTTTCGCTCCTTAAATCTTACCTACAAGATCGAGACTTGGTTTAAGAGTTTCTGCACCTTCGGACCATTTCGCTGGGCAAACTTCACCTGGATGATTACGTACATATTGTGCTGCTTTGATTTTGTTAACAAGTGCACTAGCATCGCGGCCAATACCACCGGCGTTAATTTCAACGGTTTGGATAATACCGTCTGGATCAATGATAAATGTACCACGATCAGCAAGACCGTCAGCTTCGATCAGAACATCAAAGTTACGGGAAATTACATGAGATGGATCGCCGATCATAATGTATTTTACTTTGCCAATGGCTGCAGAGCTTTCATGCCATGCTTTATGTGTAAAGTGAGTATCTGTGGAAACGGAATATACTTCAACACCCAGTTGTTTCAGGGTTTCATATTGGTTCTGCAGATCTTCAAGTTCAGTTGGGCATACGAATGTAAAGTCAGCTGGGTAGAAGCAAACTACACTCCATTNNGATGAATTTCCCATCTTGAAATGCGCTTGCTTTGAATGGTAGGACTTCTGTTCCGATAAGTGACATATTATTTAAATCTCCTTTAAGTTTTATTTTTTGTGGATACAATATTCAAATCTGCAAACATCACAACTCTGAATACTATTTGTAATTATTATAATTAACCAAATTAAGGCCTGTCAAGTTATTTATAATAATTCTAATATGATAATCGTTGTCAGTCGCTAAATGTTCATAAATTATCATACTTATGAACTAGTATGGGTTAGTTTACATGTTTTATGTAGGGCAATTTCTACAATTCGAAGTCATCTGCTATTAGATTGATAATATTTAAAGATTCTCTCGCTACCTTTGGGTTAGAATATCGATTTCCATTATATGTGATTAACGCTTTCCATAAAGCCCATCCTCTTGCTCTATTCCAAGTCTCTTCATCCATCTGTAATACATCCTTAAATACCTTTCTACTATCCTCATCAAAAAAGGTCCAAGCCATTGCCGCNNAGGATCGCCTACACCCAAGATTCCGAAATCAATGACTGCACACAGCTTTCCATCTTTGACTAGTAAATTCCCTGGCGCAATATCTCCATGAATCCAAACCGACTTGGAATTCCATTTAGAATCTAATGCTAATTCCCAGATTTCTCTCAATAGATCTTCTTTTAACATATCTTTATTATGCTCAATCGCTTGTCTAGACTCTTCATCATATACCGCTAAAGATCCACCTCTATAGAAATTATGTTCTCCTGCTATAGGTCCCCCACTAGCATCAATAGATTGTAATTCTATTAAAAATGCTCCCAAATCTCTTGCAAACTGGTTAAGATCATTAATATTTTGGTACGTTAATGTCTCACCCTCTACCCACTTATTGATAGACCACGGTAATGGATATTCTTCGTTAGGCTTCCCTTTGGCTAATGGTATTTGAATAGGTAACGTGAGTTTTTTACTTAATATGGGCAACCATAGTTGCTCTTTCTCCACTTGTGGAGCATAAGCTGCTGCACTTGGTAACCTCACGCTCATATGCTCACCTAAATGAAACGTTCGATTATCATTCCCGCTGAATTTTACTGGTCTAATCTCTAAATCGGACCACGCGGGAAATTGTTCATTAATTAATCTTGCAACTAAATCGACGGTAATTGTATTCAATGTATATCTCTCCAAACAAAAGTTATTTGTCACCTATCATAAAAAATATCGCTGAACAGCCCATATTCAACTTCGCTGTAATTATTGTAAAATACTTCTGTATATTTGTTTGTGACATAAGCTATCGATAGTATTTACATATTGGATATACAGTAAAGATAATTTATATAGCCCAAGTTCTACTCAAAGGAGAATTCAGCTTATGAAAGTTGATAGTCTTATCGGTGAAATCAAGCGAGCCTATCAAATAAATATAGAGAATATCGAACTTCATCGAGAGATGATCGGTAAAGTATATTACTTACAGAATCAAGAACAAAAGTATATGTTTAAAATATACCGTAACTTTAAATCGGATGACGCCTTGCAGACGGTCCAGATCTTAGATTATTTAAAAGCAAATTCATATCCAGCAGTATCTGTGGTTAGAACTATCGAAAATGATAGCCATATTATGCTTAGTAGTCAGGATGGTAGCTGCGTAGGTATGTTATACGATTATGTCGAGGGCGCAATGCCCCAGGTTAAGATTGAGGCAGAAAGCATCGGAAATCAGATTGCAGAACTCCATAACCTAATGAAACTATATCCCAATAAACTTATTAACAGGACGAAAGTTGATTACATCGATGGCTATATCTCCAATATG
The DNA here is from genome assembly GCA_003529225.1 of Paenibacillus sp. Lineage (GTDB taxonomy): Bacteria > Bacillota > Bacilli > Paenibacillales > Paenibacillaceae > Paenibacillus_AQ > Paenibacillus_AQ pseudetheri. The sequence continues at coordinate 8,736 of DOJM01000229.1, read as the reverse complement.
AGAGAACTCCATTTTGATCCAGAAAAAATTCTAGAACTTAAGCAATAGNNATTATGGGAACGCATCATTATGCTCCCCAAAAGCTTCTGTCACGGTGATCTCCATACGGGAAATATGATCAGAAACGAGCATGGCGAATATGTTCTCTTTGACTTCGACGACGCTTCAGGTGATTATCCGAGTATGGATGTGGCATATATGTGTGATGATACCCATTTTAATGAATTTCATGAATCGATGTATGATCAAACCCTACGTTTGTA
>DOJM01000229.1:4776-8398 GCA_003529225.1 Paenibacillus sp. | reverse complement strand
ACATAAGTTTTACTAGCCATTTCCATAAGAGACATCTAATATAATGTTATCTTTACTAGTGTCTGTATGCAAACTATGCAATTAGATCAGCCGTAAAGGGGACAAGATAAGCAAGTAAAAATCTTAATATGATTACGAGGAAGAAGGGTGTTCCTTAATGACTAATAGTAAAACGAATCCTAAGGTGGACGGATTTCTAAGGAAAGTAAAACAGTGGCAGGAAGAATACGAGACGTTGAGAAATATCGTTCTTGACTGTGAGTTGACCGAAGACTTTAAATGGATGCATCCTTGTTACACGTTTGAGAACAAAAACATAGTCTTAATCCATGGATTTAAAGAATATATTGCATTGCTGTTTCATAAAGGTGTCTTATTAAAGGATACCCATGGGATTCTGATTCAACAAACGGAGAATGTACAAGCTGCACGCCAGATCCGGTTCACCAATGTTCAAGAGATCCTTGAAAAAGAAAGCATCATAAAAGACTATATTTATGAAGCCATCGAAGTTGAAAAAGCCGGTTTAGAAGTGGAATTTAAAAAGAATACAGATTTCATCATTCCTGATGAATTTCAAAATAAACTCGATGAAATGCCTGCCTTAAAAACTGCTTTTGAAGCTTTGACGCCCGGACGGCAAAGAGCATACCTTCATCATTTTAATGAGCCCAAGCAATCCAAAACTCGAGTATCTAGGGTTGAAAAATGGATGCCGAAAATTCTGGATGGAAAAGGATTAAATGATTAAGTTGTATAGGAAGAAGCAACCTTAGAACGGTGAACAATCCGAACTGAGGTTGCTTCTTCTTTTTAACTAAGGCAGTTTTGATTCTACTTCAGGTAGGTTCCTGTCACTCCGATTCCACCGCTACCGTTCAATACATACACTCTCGCGTTNNCTTTTCCGGAGCATACCAGAGTGATTGTGCCGTTAGTAACGTTTTTGGTATCGCCAGTCACCGCATCCACGTAAGTTCCGTTCGGAATTCCGGTAAATGTCGCATTTCCTGAGATCGTAACTAATGCAAAGCTATCAATCCCTTTGGAACTGTCGGTGTATCTTCTTTTAAATGCCAAATCACCTGATACATTTTCTGTGGAATACTGGCCTTTTTGCAAGGCTGGAACCGCTCTTCTGATTAAATTGAGTTGTCTGATATGTTTTGCCAAAGGATAGTTCAATGAATCGGCAAGTGTGCCAGTAGCATTTGTATATTTACCGTAGTCCTGAACCGTAACGCTACCCTCAATATGATCTCCGAAGTAAGCACGCCCTGTTGAGCTGAGCGGTGCATTTGGACCTACATCGATGACTGATCCTTTTTTGAATTCAACTTCAGAACCATAATAGATCGCAGGTATTCCCCGGAAGGTGAACATCAGAGCAAGATTCTCAGCCCATGTGTCTTGTGTCCCTGCAAATCGTTGATTCTCTGGTGCTTGGTCAGGTGCATAGTCATGAGAATCAATATAAGTTACATTCCAGGTGGCATCGTTATAGAATTGATCACCGCTCTTCATACTGAATGCTTCCTGTGCAGTCTTGAACGCCCAATGCATTGGAAAATCAATAACATCCATACCCGATTTCATCGAATAGTCAGGCGCGTGATAATTATTTCCTATTAAAAAAGCATTGTTCGAGGTTGGCTGCCCTGCTGTAGTAGAGTTATCTGCCCACTCTTGTTCCACTGACAGCTTGTTGGAAGCGTAGTCATTTTGTCCATCACCCGGATAGGCTTTCGCGCTTTTCCATGTATAGAATGGAGTCGATATTGCCGGTATCCCACTGTTCCATACATCTCTGTACCGAGTAGCCACTTCACCAAAAACAAAGAAGTTTGAGCCCCCTCTTGTTTTCCAAGCAGGAACAAAGTATTTGTTAAAAATATACCGACTCACATGCTTCACACTATCGACCCGAAAAGCATCAACACCCATATCAATATATTGATTATAGCTGTCAATCAGATACTGATTCACTATAGGATTTTCCGTATTTAAGTCCACGGCGTCTCCTGCAATTTGTCCTGTCTGTACGGTGTAAGATTCCCAGGAAAGACTTTTTTCGGTATGGTACATGTTATTGTTGCTTTCCGCATTTTTCATGATTGCGAGTCTGGCCTGATATTGCTGATCAGGGGTCATCGTATCATAGTTAGCTGGCAGTTTATCCGTAATTTTAAGCATGTTATTCACGGTGTCCGCTGCAGTCGGATCTTTTTTGAACATAGGCAACAGATTCTCTTCCCCAAAATTACCAGTATGATTCACAACAACATCCTGAATAACCTTTATCCCTTTGGCATGAGCTTCATTAATCAATTCCTGATAAGAGGCTCCCGCTGACTCATACCTTGGATCTACTTTGGAAAAGTTAATCGCATGGTAGCCATGATAATCATACCCGCTGGCATTCTGCACCACTGGCGTAATCCAAATGGCACTGAATCCGAGGGCTTTGATGTAGTCGAGCTTTTGAATCAGTCCCTTAAAGTCACCTCTCCAAGCAGGGTCTGAATCCGGATTGCCTGCCTTTACATCTTCCCATGAATGTACATTGTTACTCGGATCACCATCATAGAACCGTGAAGTAATCACGAAATAAATAGTGTCTTCTCGGAAATCGCCTTTATTTCCAATCGTGTAGACAAAGCTCTGTTTCGTTTCATTTCCGGCACCGGCAACCACCAGGAACTTCAGTGTCGTCGTCTTATTAATAAGGATCGACGGCCCTGCCAGAGCAGTTAAAGCATTGCCCGAGATATAGAGATTTGAACTGGTAGTTGGTTCCGTACCATTATCCGTGTAATATGCGGTGGTCGTTGCCGCTTTGTTATCTTTTATATTAAAAGATACGGTAACCGCAGAACTTGAATTGCCAACAGGCAAATTCGCTGTTATGATTGGGGCTTGCAGGTCGAGATTCAGGTCAATAACATAAGAAAAAGTGCCTACATTGCCTGCTTGACCGAGGGAGTTAACACCAAAAGTCTTAATAGTCATAGTAGAGGCTACTTGGATTGGAGTGGTATACAAGGTAGAGGCTGTCGTAGGTGTCGATCCGTCTGTCGTATAGTAGATTTTATCGCTGCTATTAAGACTGGAAAGCTTCACGGACTGAGCAGAATCATATGTCTTAGGCGTAGGAGAGACTGAAATCACGGGGATCTTCGGAATTTCTGGATTAGCGTCATACCACACATTATCCGAGGAATACCAGCCCTCTTTTACACTGCGGGACAAGTCTGCGGTCTGTTTGCCGTTGCCATCATTAAAGATAAGGCTTGTGCCGGTGGCGTTGGCAATGGTATAGCTATACCAGTCGTTTCCATCCGATTTCATCAGAATTCCCGGCCAAGCTCCGCTTGTTGGAACCGTTGTCGGACTCAGATTCCAGTAATGAATTCGAACTGCTGAACTCCAGTTTGCTGGTTTCTTAAAATGAACCGTTAAGCCAGCCGAAGTTGGGGTTGGTGTAGGCGTTACGGTTGGGGTTGATGTAGGCGTCACTGTTGGTGTTGGCGTTACGGTAGGCGTTGGTGTTACGGTTGGTGTTGGTGTAGGCGTCACTGTTGGTGTCGGCGTAGGAGTTGCGGTTGGTGTTGGTGTTGGTGTT
>DOJM01000229.1:0-4756 GCA_003529225.1 Paenibacillus sp. | reverse complement strand
GGTGTTGGCGTAGCTGTGGCAGAAAGGGTCACATAGTCTATATTGATATTTCCAGTATCATCCGAGTCATATTTGTAGGCGATCGTATTATTCCCTGCCTGTAAGGAGAGCGTTTCTGTTTGGTCACCCCATGCATCCCAGTGTGCCAAGTTCTCCAAAGTGGTTTGCTTTATCTTTACTCCATTCACATAAATGGAAACTTTCTTAGCACTGCCGGTTGCATTGGCGTAGTGGAGCGTAGCCTTATAGGCACCTGCAGCGGAAGACTGAACGTTGAAAGTGGTTGTTGCTCCTGTGGTTGTGTATCCATCAACAAAACCGGTACCGGTATATCCGGGGTGATTCGTATTTATTTTTGCGCCACCTGACAAGGCTGCGCTCTCAGCTTCGCATTTCCCAGCAACCGGAATAACTACCGTCCAGTTCTTCCCTCCGTTGCTGTCCCAGCTATCCGTCGGGGCTGTGATGTGATAACAATAAATGAGTGTTGCGCCCTCCTGAACATTGAGGTTGGCCGTAAACGCGGTCCCATTTTTAGACATGACAGTGTCCGTAGTATTCGTCCAGTTATTCGTGGTCCAATGCAGTGTTACAGCAGATGCAGTGGTGTTCGTATAGGAGACTGTATAATCAGTGTTGCTGGCTGAAGCCCCGCCGATAAACCGAATAAACTAAAAATTAGCGAAAAAATGATCAACCAAGAAACAAACCGCCTAGATTGTTTTCGTACCAATTAAATAACCATTATTTTAAGTGCAAATTCTGTTTGTGCAAACGTTTGCAAAAATGAGAAAAAAAGAAACGATCTAACTAATAATCTCCTCCTTCTTAAAAAATATGAAAAAACCTCATTGTATGCGTTTACAAATAGAACCATTGAGAAATCCTCAGGTTACAGATAGCTCCATATCTAATGAATTTTTCCTGTTTATGATTATAGGCTCCAACCTTTTCCGGGTCAATGCATCTTTTAGGCTAAAAACGTAAAAATTTAATGGTCTAAATACATAAGTTCAATCGTTTTCATTCATCAGTTGTTCAGGCACATTAAAATCTTAGACTACCGCTATTTATAGAATTTCCCATCAACTTATTATTTTGTATGCCCCTAAATTAAATCGTCGCTGATGAGGAAGCAGTTGCTTGGTCAGCTTTTACACAATCAATTGCGACAACGAACGCAATCATGATTGCCTCCATCTCTTCATCCAGTATTTGTACCTTGTAGCTATCGCCCCAAGTAAACCATTCCTTGTTCACTTTACCTATAACTACACCATGCTGTAAGACCTGAAAATCCATGTCCCACCAGTTACCATGTACCTCAATGTCAGCCGCATCAATCGTATAACGTGCTTTAAAGAAGGAAAATTCCTTCTTAATCGTTAACACCTCTCGACCATTTACCTCAACAAAAAACCTCGGTAAAAAACTAAATACCTTCTTCGTAATAAGTGCGACTTCATCTCTTGTTATATTCATAATGGAGAAAGTCTTTGGTATTTGCATAAAACTGCCCTCTACATAATAGACATCCTGCTCCTGCTGATTCTTTACCGTAAATTTACCACTTAGACTGAATACCTTCTGCTTTATATAAAGTTGCTTCATTCCAATGCCTCCTTCGATATAAGCATATTATTAAAGCGCAGATTTCATCATAGATATTAATAGAGATAGCCACCTAACCAAGAACTCCCTTTCGTTAACCTTCTCATTATTGAACTATCGTTCCCAGTTAGTTGAACGAATGATTCCATCATGTACTTTAGTCACCCATCCATGTTTTCAATGGTACTAAAACTTCCGTTTATGATATGGAAGACCCTCGCCTTCTTCGCAATACTGTTTAAGACTGTACAAAAAAATAGCCCAGTTATAATTACATACGCGATAAAATGCGGTCACTTCCTCCCAATTCATCTGACGAAAAATGATTGAAGTCTTCCCGTTTTTTTCCTCCATATCAAAAGAAATTGTCGTACCTATCCATTCTGGATCTGAATCAACACACTGCCACAAAATCTTTTTATCGGTAACAAGCTCATCAACTCGCATCTTTGTTAAGCCTTTGCCGCCGAATCGGAACTCATTTATACAACCGATCTGATCATTGACTATTAGTTCATTTGTCCATATTTCCGAAAGTCCTTTTGCAGTGGTTAATGCTTCATATACCGTTGAAACTGGAACATTCACGGTCTGTAAGTGCTCGATATTTGCCATATTGCTCATTCCCCCTTTTTTATAAGGATTTTAATTTATGTAATTATTTGTATACGAATATTATACCATGGTACGGTTGATGTGATTTCTTTTCGATTGCTCATTTTTGAAATGACGCATTAGGGAAGGTTGTTAACTATGCTGCCCGTTAGCCATACATGCAGCGCAAGCGCTGCACCACAGATGATGAAAATGGATCGACGAATCTGTCCATACTGCTACTATGGCTGGGAGAGGAAGGTCGATCAACTATGGTGCCTTAGAGCCCATCCGTTAGTCTGACTCCATCGACCACGGTGCATCACAGATTGTCGCTCCCTTTTGGGAAGCACTCATGGGAGATTAATCCTACTCTGGTTGCTGCACCAGCCTCATTTTTTATTTTCAGCTATGAAAGGTCTTTGGTACTTTAATTTCATAACTCTTCTCAGGCTCAGCCTTTTTTTAAAAAATCATTCGGCTAGGTCTAATTTATTATTGTCTTTTTGAGGTTTTTCTCAGATTTAATTTTCATGGGAGTGTAATAATCATTAAGTGTTTGACTACTTTTTTCGATTCGTGTCATCGCTCCGTGATCTCCTATAATTTCACATATTGAAACGGTAACCCAAAGCTATGTGGAGTATAATTAGTTTTAATCAAATTTTTTTTATCTTTCTCCTAACCAATCCAACTATGGACCGACTATATAGATGAAGTCATTCGCAAATGAAATTACAAAAGATAGGTGTTTAAATGAAAGCAGACGAGTCAATCCAATACCTTGATAACAAAGAGTTTCTGGATGCATTGTTTGGCTATGCCTACAAGCGTTGCAGTAGTTCGCATGAAGCTGAGGATTTGTGCTCCGATATCATCGTAGCACTGCTAAAGAGCATTCGTAGACAAACCAACATTAACAATTTTTACAGTTTTGCCTGGACGATTGCCCACAGAGTTTATGCGGATTTCAGCGAGAAGCGTAAGCACCGCAACAACCAAATCATAATGGCTGCATTTACAGACCATCAACTGACCAACCAAATCGATCCTATTGATGAATTTATCAAAAGCGATCATGATGCGAACGCAATCCACCGAATCAAACGTGAAATTACCTTCTTATCCAAGATGTATCGTGACGTAATGATCATGTACTACCTAGATGAGATGAAAACATCGGATATCGCTAAAACTCTTGGTATTCTTGAAACAACTGTCAAACAACGATTATTTTCTGCTCGAAATACCATTCGAAAAGAGGTAGAAAAAATGGAAAGCACTAACTTAATGTTAAAGCCTATAAAACTCATTTTCACAGGAACTGGAAGCCCTGGAGGAAACGATCCTCGTATCAAAGCTGAAAGAATATTTTCACAAAATCTAGTCTATCTGTGCAAAGATACTGCCCGCAGTCCCAAAGAACTCTCCGATTTGCTTCATGTTCCAATGCCTTTTATTGAGGAAGAGTTAGAAATACAATGTCGCGGCGAGAACGGAAACTATGGACTACTGAAAAAACTTGATAACAACAAGTATATCTCCAATTTCATAATAATAGACGCTGCAGACTTTAATCATGTTCATGAGGTCTATAGCCAATACACTACTGAATTGATCACGAAAGTAGAAAAATATCTAAGCAAAAATAAAAGTAAAATTCTCGATTTCCCATTCCTCAGTGACCAATCTGATGTACAATTTATTGCTTGGTCATTAATATCCAAAATGATTTGGGCTTTCGAGAATAAGATAAAGCAAGTATTATCTGAAAAATATTATGCGAATATTGAAATTTGTCAAAGAGAGTTCTATACCTTTGGATTCGCTATTAAAGAAAAAGATAAGATTGAATTAGGGCTCTACGGTTGTGATGGCATTGGTGCTTTCCATATTGGTGGCTGCCGCAGAATTTTTGCCGCTAACATTTATGGGCGTAGAATTCAAAGACATTTTAATTGTGGACATAATATATCACAAGATCCCCTAATGCTAATGACCATAGGCGCAATTGGCGGATTAGATGTGAACACGCTCTCAGAGGGTGAGAAAGAAGTTGCTGCAAAGGCGATAGAAGTAGGGTATTTGAAAAAGGAAGCAATGAAACTTTACCCCAAAATTCTTGTCATTGACGCAGAGGATGAAGAAAGATTTAACGCATTATCTGCTGACTTTTCCAATGATATCGACGATCTTGTAGAACCCATGGTGGATGCAATACATGGTTTGATTCAACAATACGTGCCACGACACCTCATCCATGAATATCATCAATTTGTTCTGCACACCACAAGTGAATTAGTTGGTGATACGATTGAAAAATGCATCGACAATGGTATTCTGTATGCCCCTTCAAGCTCCAACTGTGCAGAAGGTACTTGGATGATCGTCCAGAAGTAAGTATAAACCACCGCCTTACTCTACACGTCAGGTGGTGGCTATTTAAAAAATCCGCCCTCATACATGCAGCGCAAGCGCTGCACCACAGATGATGAAAATGGATCGACGAATCTGTCCATACTGCTACTATGGCTGGGAGAGGAAGGTCGAT
>DOJM01000172.1:17791-21517 GCA_003529225.1 Paenibacillus sp. | reverse complement strand
CTGCAGAAGCGCTCGGTGTAAAGTTTCCCTATTGCGAGCGGGCTCCTCCTCATTCCAGTCACTGAACCGCTGCTCCTGCTCGATCGTTTCATGTAGCTGTTCCAGACATACGATCATCTCATCCTCATCCACTGGCTTCAGCAAATAGCCGTCGATCCGATAGCCAATCGCCCGCTTAGCATACTCAAAATCAGCATGTCCACTTAAGATGAGCACATGACTTTCTGAGCCTTCTNNATATCAGCAACGATCAGCTCCGGGTAGAAGGTATGATACTTTTCAAGTGCTTGCAAGCCATTAGCTGCTGTAGCTACCACCGTATAACCGAGCTTCTCCCATGGGATCAGACTTCGAAGTCCTTCCCGTAGCTTCGGCTCATCATCGACAATCATCACTTTTATCATAGATTGTTGTCCTCCATTGGTATGCAGAAGAAAATAACCGTTCCTACATTAGGTCCACTTTCAATCGTTAGCCCATATTCTGCGCCGTAAGATAGTTTTAGCCGGTCATGTACATTACGAAGTCCAATTCGCTCACCTTCACGCTCTTCCTTACGCTCAAGCGTGTTTAGTAATTCCTCCAGCTGAATTGGAGATATTCCTACTCCGTTATCTGTAATCGTAAATTTAGCATGCTCCCCAACTTGTACAACTTCCACCGTCACAAATGCACCTTCCATTTTATTATCCAGTCCGTGGATTACCGCGTTCTCAACAAGTGGCTGAATAAGAAGCGGGGGCATATAAAGAGATTCAACGGCAGGGTCTACAGTAAATTGATATTTCAACCTCTCCTCATAACGGAATTGCTGAATATCCAAGTAACAACGTACCACTTCTAATTCCTGACTGAGCAAAATTTTACTTCGGCCTACCTCCAGGTTACTGCGCATCATTTTACCTAGAAGACGTACCACACGGGCAATTTCCACTTGCCCTTTCATATGAGCTTCCATCCGAATCGCTTCCAGTGCATTGAATAAGAAATGCGGGTTAATCTGGCTGGCCAGCATTTTGAATCGTATATCATTTTGTTTCTGTTCCAGCAGACTATTCTGAGCATTGGATTCCTGTACCTCATACATCAAATCATTAATGCTGCGTACCATAGAATTGAATTGACGAGCTAACAGGGCGATTTCATCCTTGCCATCAATCTTTAATGTCGTATCAAAATCCCCAGTACTGACTCGGTTAATATGTCTGCTTAAATGCAGCAATCGTCGTGAAAACAACGAGGAGAAGCTATATATAATTAAAAAAGCCAATAGAACACTAATCGCAATCACAGTAATCGAAAGCTTAATCACTTGATTGGGTTCTTTAACTATACTTTCAATCGAAAAAACAGATATAATTCGTAGTGCATTTCGGCTGGCTTGTGGTTTAAGTTCCTCGATCACAATTTTGGAAGCTTCGCCATCTACTACTGCTTCATAGCTTCCACTCCCCTGCCCCAAGAGCTTCGTGTCAAAAGAAACATCCACCAGCCTTTTACCTGTCCGGTCTTTCCGGTTCGCTGCAATGATATTGTCTTGATCATCGACGATCATGGTATCAAAAGATTCCTGGCTTAGAATGGATGCAAGCTGCTGACTGTTCACATTAATAACGAGTACACCGATCTTACTGGAGCCCTCCAGCTCAATTTTGCGGACAAGGCTTAAATAATTCCGCTTATCACGCTCATCTTCGATATATTCCCAACCGACAAGACTATCGTACCGCTGTGCTCTCTGATACCACTGGCTCTCCTTAATCTCAGGCGAAGGATTGATCAGCTCCCAATTGTTAAGCAGCGTAGCGTTGTCAGTGTATAAGCGAATGTTAGATATATCTTTATATAACCTAAGGTACTCACGCATATCCGAGTAATCGCGGTAAGCTTCCACCACATCATAAGTGCTAACATACTGGCGTATGGCAAGTCTCTTCAACCGTGCGTCATTGCTCAAGCGATATGCGATATCTTGAGATACACCGATGACTTCTTCCGTTCTTTTCTTTACCCGATCTACGTTGATTGAAGNNGATAACCGCCTACCAGTAATACCGGAAGTAACGTAGTAAGTAAAAAAGCAAGCAACAGCTTATTGCGGATTTTGATGTCATTCAACAGCTTAACAATCCATTGGAACATGGCCTTCCGCCCCCCGAAACCTTCACTATCTCATTCAGAGTTTAACGCTGCCCTGGAGATACCCCATACTTTACAGAAGAAAAATAGGAACGGCAACAACTTCGAATACAGCCTATCCTCAGATCAATAAACGAGATGGTCATAAAAAGGTCCTTCGCCATATGCGAAAGACCTTTTTTATCAGACATATCAAGCATAAACCTTTCGGCGTCCTTAATTATTGGCGGTACGCTGCCAGCTTGTTATTCAGTTCACGGGTCTGACCGTAGACTTCCTGATAGAGGTTAAATAAGCCGTCATAGATTGCCGCTTGCTTCGGATCTGGTTTATATACATCCGCAGGACGGATGAAAGCTTCTGCACATGCACTAAGTGATGTGAACCAGCCACTACCGTAAGCTGCCAACATCGCTGCTCCCATAGCCGGACCTTGCTCACTTTCAAGCTTCACGATGGATGCATTGAAAATATCTGCTTGCATCTGGAGCCATGCCTCATTTTTAGCCCCGCCACCGATCGCAATGATTTCTGTAATCTCTTTACCCGAATCACGTACAATCTCGATAGATTCACGTAGCGAAAAGGTGATGCCTTCTAATACGGAACGTGTAAAATGAGTCAACGTATGCCCTGAATCCATACCAATAAAGCTTCCGCGAATATTCGCATCTGGATGAGGTGTACGTTCCCCTACGATATAAGGTGTAAAGAGCAGTCCGCCGCTACCCGCTGGAATGGAAGCTACTCCACTTAGCAATTCATCAAAGCTTTTGTCTGCCGCAAAGGTTTCTTTGAACCATGTAAGGCTATGACCAGCCGCTAGAGTAACGCCCATGATATAGTAGGCATCTTTTTCACCATGGTTGAAGAAATGGACTTTGCCTTCGAGATTCAAGTCTTTGTTGCTCTCATAGGAAAGAACTACACCAGATGTACCAATACTGCACATCGTCCGGCCTTCACCAAGGACACCTGCTCCAAGAGCCCCGCATGCATTATCCGCACCACCAGCAAATACCTTTCTTGAAGATAAAAGACCTGACGCTTCCGCAATATCCGGCAATAATGTTCCTGTCTGTTCAAAGGACTCTACCAGTCTAGGACAAAGGGAAAGCGGCAGTTCAAAAGCTTCAGCAATTTCAGCACTCCACGTTTTAGAACCTACATCTAATAGAAGCGTTCCTGCAGCATCGGAATAATCCATTGCATAATCACCGGTCAACCGGAGACGCACATAGTCTTTTGGCAACAGGAACTGATACGCTTGTAATAATACCTCAGGCTCATTCTCTTGTACCCATAGAATTTTAGGAAGCGTGAAGCCTTCTAGCGCACGGTTTCTAGCCACCTCAATAAGCTTTGCTCCGAGCGTCTTCTCAATTCTTCTGCACTGTGCAGTAGTACGAGTATCATTCCAAAGAATGGCCGGACGAAGCACTTGCCCTTCCTTATCCACTAGTACCAAGCCGTGCATCTGCCCGGAAAAGCTAAGACCATCAACTTGTGATGGATCTATACCCGACACTTCAATCAGGCGACGAAGACTGACCAGCGTCCCTTTTACCCAGTCCTCAGGATTTTGTT
>DOJM01000172.1:15332-17760 GCA_003529225.1 Paenibacillus sp. | reverse complement strand
ACTCACTTCGTAAGCATTCACTTAGTTTTATGAGCGCTTACTTCGTTGAAATACTCCGAATAAAACTTGCTTTGTAAGCATCCTGCTTAGTTTTGTGAGCATGGACTACATTGAATTACTTCGAGCAAAACTTACTTCGTAAGCATTGACTTAGTTTTTGGCTACAAAAAAGGGGCTGCCGAAGAATGCTCTCTTCAGCAACCCCCGTTGCATTTGTTCAAACTGGATTCAAAACCTAAGCTTCAAGCTCCCTGAAAAATCCTACTCAGCCAAAATGTATTGGTTAAGTGTAGCTCTCAGGTATTCTTGACGTCCGGATTGGTTAGGACGCGGGTTCTCATTGTTCAATGCATATTCAGCCAAGGAAGCCAGAGTTGCTTTGCCGGATACGATGTCCGCACCAACGCCTTCATTGAAGCTGCTGTAACGTTTCTCAACGAAATCTTCGAATACGCGATCTTCGATCAATTTAGCAGCTACTTTCAAGCCTTTTGCATAAGTATCCATACCAGCGATATGTGCTAGGAACAGATCCTCAGGCTCAAAGGAAGGACGACGTACTTTAGAGTCAAAGTTGATTCCGCCTTTGCCAAGACCATCATTCTTGAGTACTTCATACAGTGTAAGTGTTGCATCGTAGATGTTAACTGGGAATTCATCTGTATCCCATCCGAGCAATGTATCACCTTGGTTAGCATCAAGCGATCCGAGCATGCCGTTGATACGAGCTACACGAAGCTCATGTTCAAAAGTATGACCAGCAAGTGTAGCATGGTTAGCTTCAAGGTTCAGCTTGAAGTGCTTGTCAAGGTTGTATTTTTGTAAGAATGAGATCGTTGTTGCTGCATCGAAATCATATTGATGTTTCGTAGGCTCTTTTGGTTTAGGCTCGATCAGGAATTGACCGTCAAAGCCGATTTCCTTAGCGTAATCTACAGCCATGCTGAACAGACGAGCAATGTTGTCTTGTTCAAGACCCATATCTGTATTCAGCAATTCTTCGTAACCCTCACGACCGCCCCAGAATACATAGTTGCTAGCGCCCAGACGTTTACCAACTTCCAGACCTTTCTTCACTTGTGCTGCTGCATGTGCGAAAACATCAGCGTTAGGTGTAGAGCCTGCACCGTGCATGTAACGCGGGTTGGTGAACATATTAGCTGTATTCCACAACAATTTCTTGCCGGAAGTCTTCATGCCTTGTTCAAGGATATCAACGATAGTGTCGATGTTGCTGTAGAATTCACGCAAAGATGCGCCTTCAGGTGCGATATCTACATCATGGAAGCAGAAGTAAGGCAGATCCAGCTTGTCCATAAATTCAAATGCTGCTTCAGCGCGAGCCTTAGCTTTGTCCAGACCGTTCAATTTGTTCCAGCTGCGAATTGCTGTTTCAGCGCCAAACGGATCAGAACCGCCAGCAGTTAATGTATGCCAATAAGCCATTGCAAATTTCAGATGTTCTTCCATAGTTTTGCCGGCTACGACTTCTTTAGGATTGTAGAATTTAAATGCGAAAGGGTTGGTGGAACGGCTTCCCTCGTAAGAGATTTTGTTCACTGTCTCAAAATAAGCCATTGTGTAATCCTCCTCAATTTGTGCTTCGCCCGGAAGCGTTTACAGGATCATCTTAACACATCTTTTTTACTTTGTATATTGGTTAAACAAAGTTTTGATAAGTTTTTTATGTCCATTTTTTGGGACCCTGTCTAACCTCCTCTCCCCTCTTCTCAAATATAGAAGACCCTTGTTGGAAAATTTCCTCTAGACGCTATGTATTGCAATTTCCAACACATCACTCTAGACTAAGTGGCATACAACAAATGGGAACTATGCCAAGCTAAAACGCCTTTAGCGTCCTTTTAAGGACGGCAAGCGTTTATGCGAGAATTATAAGGANNTTATACTTTCTTATAATTTAAGAAGGATGTGTGATTTGTGAAGGTTACTGGAGACCAAGCGCTGGTCAAAAAAATAAATAAATCGATTGTACTACATACCATTCGAAGACACTCTCCACTCTCTCGCGCGAAAGTCTCAGAGATGACCGGACTGAATAAAGCTACTGTGTCCAATCTGGTAGCCGAGCTGTGCACGCAAGAATTGGTAACTGAGGTCGGACCTGGGGAATCAAGCGGTGGCCGCAAACCGCTAATGCTGCATTTTAACACGATGGCTGGTAGTGTAATCGGCATAGAATTACGGGTAAAGCAGCTAACAGCGGTCTTATGTGATCTGAGCGGGGGTATTCTTTACGAAAGCGATTTTTCCTTAGAAAACCATGATTTCCCTTACGTTCTGGAACAAATGAAAAAACTTATCTCAGGCTTGATTATCAACGCTCCAGAATCCCCTTACGGCATCGTCGGTATCGGAGTAGGGGTTCCCGGCATGGTGGATGAAAATGGTGTTGTACTTTTCGCTCCCC
>DOJM01000172.1:13880-15176 GCA_003529225.1 Paenibacillus sp. | reverse complement strand
GCGGAGAGCTATACAAGGGTGCAAGAGGATATGCCGGCGAAACCGGACATATGACGATTGAAGCACAAGGCAAGCCTTGCAGTTGCGGGAGTCGTGGCTGTTGGGAGTTATATGCCTCTGAGAAAACTTATGATAATCCCGATCTCTCCCTCCCTGCCCATACTACGCCAGAGCTGGTTCGCTATGCAGCCAGCGGGCAAGAAGATACCCTGCATCACTTCTCAACGATGGGTGAATACCTCGGTATCGGAGTGACCAATCTAATCAATAGCTTCAATCCAGAGCTTATTGTGATCGGCGGGGCATTGTCTGAGGCTGAAGAATGGCTAGGCGAACCGCTGCGCCGGGTTGTAGCTGAGCGTACTCTTCCTTACCATAAGCAGCAACTCGAAATTACATTTTCTAAGCTCGGCAGCCGTGGAACGATGATCGGTGCAGGTTTTTCTGCGGTTATGCATTTCCTAGGCGATATTCGGGTGACCCTGTAATCCAGAACGGTAAGCGTTTATGTGAGAAATATAAGAATAATTTATAGCGTGAAACATATACATTCTTATATTTTGAAATAATTGACGTAAAATTGACGCATTTGAGTGAATCAAAAGTGCAGTAAAAGGAACAGAAATCCTATATAATAAAGGTCAAGCTAGTGTGACATTTATCACTACAACCCCTTTTTTGAAATGGAGAGCGAGTCCATGACCTATGTTGATACGTCTGATATCTCGGCACAGATGTTCATCACTGTGTTGCTTTTTCTGCTCATTATTGCCCCTTTGATCAGCCTCGGCGTGCTCCGTTTTTTTCAAGCTAAAAAGAAATCAGGATTTATTCTTATTGGCAGCGGCGCTGCTGTATACGTGCTATTTCAGATCATTACATCTTTCACTCAAACCTAAACTCTACTTCTAGATCTACTTTCATAAAAATAGTCTGCGCACAGAGATGCGTCAGACTATTTTTTAGTATGCATAAAGCTCGCAAGCATTTAATACTTTCTTATATTTCAAAAAAGACCACCTCCTGATCGGAAGCGGCCCATTACAATTCCCTTACGGAAATCTTATTTAACAAGAAGAAACGACTTTGTCGTCCTATTAAGGCGACATCGGTTCCTCGTAGAAATATAAGGTTATTATAGTTGTGCAGCATATAAATTCTTATATTTTTATACAGTTGTAAGTGCTTTGTCGAACTGAGTTTTGTTCATGCCAACAATTTTATGCTCACCGATTACAGTTACAGGAATAGCCCTCACTCCCATGTCCCATACTTGCTGCGCAAAATCATCGTTCT
>DOJM01000172.1:8608-13873 GCA_003529225.1 Paenibacillus sp. | reverse complement strand
CTCCATGGTATGACCTCCTATAAAAGATATACAGTGATGATATCAATTGTAGCGTTGAGGGTTTTTCAAACCAAATTATAGAATAACTGCACTGTGCTCCAAGCTTTCAATATACTTCTCAGCATCCATAGCTGCCATACATCCACTACCTGCTGCAGTAATCGCTTGTCTGTAACGAGTATCCTGTACATCACCACATGCGAACACACCTGGGATATTGGTTTCGGAAGTGCCTGGGTTCGTCATGATATAGACATCCGCATTGGTTGTGATCTGTCCACCTAAGAAAGAGGTATTAGGGTGGTGGCCAATCGCAACAAACACGCCGCTTGCTTCGATGATTTCTTCTTCTCCAGTCTCATTGTTAAGCACCTTTAGTCCATTGACGCCTCTTTCGCTCGAAGTCACTTCCAGAGGAGTACGGTTCAAGTTCCAGTCTACTTTAACATTAGCGCGTACACGATCCTGCATGATCTTCGAAGCACGCAATTCTCCACGACGGTGTACCAAAGTCACTTTGGAAGCAAAACGAGTCAAGAAACCCGCTTCCTCAAGTGCGGAATCTCCGCCACCAACAACCACGATCTCTTTACTACGGAAGAAAAATCCGTCACAGGTAGCGCAGGTGCTCACACCGCGTCCTANNTGTAGCGCCTGTGGAAATGATCAATGTATCTGTAGTAAGAACACCCATTCCTTCAACATTCAGCTTAAAAGGACGCTCTCCAAGTTCTACACTGTTCACCCAGCCCGTACGGAATTCCGCACCAAAACGTTCAGCTTGTTTACGCATATTATCCATCAAGTCAGGGCCCATAATTCCTTCAGGAAACCCAGGGAAATTCTCCACTTCTGTAGTTGTGGTCAATTGTCCACCGGGTTGGGGTCCTTCGATTACTAGTGGGTTCAAATTGGCACGAGCCAAATAGATAGCGGCGGTTAATCCTGCCGGTCCAGTACCAACAATTATTGATTTATACATATCTATGTCCTCCTTGAGCTAAACGGCAATGACGTCGCTTCTTATTTAAAATAATTATAATGTAGTGTTAATTATGATAACTGAAAGCAAATATGTCAATATGCCAGACTCCCAAGTTTCGAAACTATTTTGTGAACAATTTAATTTTAAAAAATATTATCGTAATAATCTTAGTCCATTTAGAATCACTAATATCGTACTGCCTTCATGCCCTATCACGCCAAAAGGAAGAGCGATCCCTTGCACAAAGTTGCTGATCATAAGCACTGCAATCACAGTCACAGCAAAAATCATATTTTGCTTCACAATACGCTGCGAACGACGCGCCAATGATATCGTTGAAGCGATCTCTTCTATATTATCATTCATAAGCACTACATCTGCTATTTCGAGCGCTGCGCCGCTCCCTTTCATGCCCATTCCCATGCCTACGGTTGCTGTCGCCAAAGCAGGTGCATCATTCACACCATCGCCTACCATAACAACGTGACCATACTTTTCACGTAGTGCTTTGATATGCTTCACTTTATCCTCCGGTAATAGATCGGCAAATACCATATCCACTCCAGTTGTACCTGCAATAACCTGAGCTGTAGCGTCACGGTCACCGGTAAGCATTGCCACTTTAATCCCAAGCTCCTGCAGCTTCCGCACTGCGGCTTCTGCTTGTGGGCGAACCGTATCCTGCAAAGCAATCATTCCGGCAATTTGCTCACCGTCCAGAATGATGGAGACGGTCTTCCCTTCTTCAGCCAACTGCTGCCGCTTAAGTTTCCAATGCTCTAGTTCAGGATTCATAGAAGATGAAGTCAGCTCATCGAGCAAATTAGACTTCCCGATTCTCCAGAGATGTCCGTCGATTTGACCTTCAATCCCCCAGCCTGTGATGGTTTTACTGTCTTCTACTCCCTGTAGCTCTAAACCTTCCTCTTCCGCTTTACGCACAATCGCTTCCGCCAGTGGATGACGGGACATATGCTCAATGGATGCGCTAACCGTTAGCAACTCTTGCCGACTGTAGCCTTCACCTGCAATAAAATCAGTTACCTGAGGAGTTCCCTCTGTAAGCGTCCCTGTCTTATCGAATGCCACAACCGTTGTGCGTGCCATATTTTCTAGATGGACCCCGCCTTTAAACAGAACCCCTTTTCGCGCACTTTTGGAGATCGCCGACAGCATCGCTGGCATAATGGAAGAAACCAAAGCGCAAGGTGAAGCTACTACTAGAAAGACCATCGCTTTATAGAAGGTTGCGCTCCAGCTCCAGTCCAGCAAAAACGGTGGAAGGATAATCAGTGCCACTGTCGAGGCTACGACAACCCGTGCATAAATGGCTTCCAGTCTTTTAATAAAACGCTGCGAGTTAGGAACTTCCGTTTCTGCCTCTTCTACCATTTTGATGATTTTAGCAAAAAGGGTGTTCTCAGCTGCTTTCGTTACCTCAATATAAAGGGGACCTTCTCCATTCACAGTGCCTGCAAAAACTTCGCTACCGGCACATTTCTCTACAGGAACCTTTTCTCCCGTAATGGAAGCCTGATCTACTGCCGATTCCCCCCGATATACCTTGCCGTCTGCTGGAATCAAATCTCCCGGGCGTACAAGCAGCAGATCTCCGATCACCAGCTGGTCGATATTAACCTCATTCATACTTCCTTGTTCAATGCGCATAGCCGTAGCCGGTTTGAGTGCCATCAGCGAGGAAATATCCTTTTTACTTCGTTCCATCGTATAACTCTCTAAGGCTCCACTGAGTGCAAAAATAAAGATAAGCATGGCACCTTCATTCCAGTACCCAATGGAAGCTGCGCCTAATGCGGCTGCAATCATTAATAGGTTCACATCGAGATCCCGTTCTTTGACGAGCGTCTCTACGCCTTCCTTTGCCTTGTTCCAGCCACCAATCGTATAAGAAATAACATAGAGTGCAATCGAGAGAATTTCAGACCAACCACCAACAGCCCAAGCAAAAAGCATAAGCAGTCCGCTGCCCAGAGCAGCCTGCATTTCAGAATTGCTGAGCATGGCACGCGGATCGAACCGGCGCTTTGGAGCGCCTGGCTTCTTCATGCTGCCGGAGATGGATGACTGCTTGGGTAAATGTTTTGATGTTGCTTGCATAATAATCGCCGCCCTTTAAAGTTTTGTGTAGCATTCCTTCTGTGACTCTTCTTCGCAACAAAACTTGCCTCGTAAGCACACGCTTTGTTTGTGGAGTTCTGCTTCTGCCAAGTGAGAATGAGAGCCATTATTAAGACCCCTAAAATGACACATGTTGCCCCGGCTTAGCCGGGACAGCATGATTGATAACTATAGGTAGTGAGAATGATAATCATTGTTGCGATAGTACAACTATATTTCCTTAGTGCAACTTATATTTTAATCATACCACTAGGAATGAAAAAGTAAAGCCTATCTATTCAGCTAACCGCCATTTATTTCAGAATAGGTGTTAGCTGCCCGTTTAGTGGCGAACTTTATCTAAAAGTTCAGTTAGGACATATTCCTCAACGGGAGTTGAATAAGATCCATCCTTCTGTAGCAAAGCAATCACCCGCTGAACTTGGTCCCGAGTTACATACCCAAGTGCTCTGCTAACTGCACCTGAATCGAAAGTCCAATCGCTATGGCCTCGCCATGTAACAATTCATAACCACTTAAAGCCTCCAGTGCTCGACCTGCGGTATGACCAAGATTTAGAATTTGACGCAGGTTACTCTCCAATTCGTTCTTCTCTACCATACCATATTTGATCTCACAATTGTAAAGTGCAATCCGTTCGCAAACTTCGCGATCTAATACAAGTCCACCTTGGGCGGAGACTACTTTATCCATATTTCGCTCCAAAAACTCTAAAAATCCCGCATCGGCGATACAGGCATGTTTGATCGTTTCAGCCAAGCCGCTACGAAACTCACGATCCGGAAGTGTTCTCCAAGTCGCTAATTCGGATGTACACCTTTTTGGGTTGATGAAATACACCGANNTGGATGCATCCGCTGCCGCTAATAAAGTAGTTGCATAGTTTAAACTCGGCACTCCCCGGCCAAATGTTGCTGACAGAAAACCTGCTAAATCCGTTACCGCCCCGCCCCCATCGCAATAATACAGCAATCCCGTCCATACGAACGACTTAATAGCTGATCCTCAACCTGTGCCTTCATCTCACGGGTTTTGAACTTTTCTCCGGCTGGAAAAGAAAAAAAGCTCTGCATGGAAACCATTCTGACTCAACTGTTCCAGCAAAGCTTGTCCATATAGTGCTTCAACTTTGGAATCCGTAATAATAGCGAATTTGCTCACATTCTCTACGATTCCTCGTTTTAAGTCGTCTATTAATGAGTTAAATAAAGTTTCACCGATCCCAATGTCGTAGGAATGGTCAACAACCTTCTTCAGGGCAACTCTAAAATTTGCGGACATGTGCAGCGCCTCTTTTCAGTAGGATGCTAATAGATTTGAGCCAATTCTTTGACTGGGGAAAGACGATATGATCCTGACGACAGACAGCATTATGAATGAAGTAGAAGTCACAGTGCAGCCGTACTTGTAATGCACTTAATTTGTGCGAGCGAGCCGTTATGGACGTAAATACACTGTTCTAAAAATGAAGTAGATCTCCCAACATTAAATTGCAGTGATCCTCTAATAATAAAGAGCAGTGATTCTCCAATAACGGCAGAATCACTGCTCTTTTGTCTTTTTATCGATTCTAAATGAAACGTCACATTTAGAAGAGAAAGCGGCTTATGGGACAGCCGCTTCTTTGTTGCCTACTGCCTTCCACCGGCGGCAGTATCCAGTGTTTCCTGCTGCCTGGCGATCCAGATCAGACAGTCTGCTCTAAGCAGCGCTTCGGTCCGCTGACCGGCGCTGCAAAAGATTCCGCTGAGGCCGATCTGATACAGATCGGCCAAAGCCGACGCCGCCGGAGTCCCCGCGGCGAGAACTACCGCCGCCGGCTTCACGCTCCGCACGGCGGCAAGGATCTCCCCCGCCGCCAGGGCGAAGCCCTCTGCGGCGGCCCCTTCCGGCGCGAGCTCGCTCGCCGCGCCGTCGAGCACTAGGAAATCGGCGATGCGCGCGATTTCCGCGGCGGCGGAGGGCTCCACATCGGGCGCGATCAGCGCCCCGATGCGGCATGCCGCCGCATAAGCGTGGCCGAGTGTCTGATCGGCCACGACCTCGATGAATTCGCGCTTCGCCGCGAATTCGGCTCCGCTTGCGGTGTAGGCGACCAGCAGGTCAAGGCGGCAATCGCCGCCTTGCCGCTGGCTCTCCGC
>DOJM01000172.1:8305-8558 GCA_003529225.1 Paenibacillus sp. | reverse complement strand
AAGCTCCTCTGGATGCAGCAGGGTGACTGCTGCCCATTCACCATCCGACGATTCCAGCAGCGCTGTGGTCGCTGCCTGCAATCGATAATAAATCCGCTGCAGCATTCGATTAGCCTGCAGCTCATCTTCACTGGATAACCAGTTCTCATAAAGACAGAACAATTCAGGTTCAAGCAGCCATTCCTCACTTCGTATCAGACAAGGTCCAGCTTGAAACGATCTTGTTCCTTCTCTTGTAGTAGGGCGCTCTTCA
>DOJM01000172.1:0-8198 GCA_003529225.1 Paenibacillus sp. | reverse complement strand
CAGCACTAAGAAGGCCGACTGTTCCCCAGGGCGCTTAAAATAAGAACGGTTCAAAGGTTCTACGACATCCTTCTGTTCTACTCCGGTGATAAATTCTGCGGCAGCGGAGGCAACGGATCCGGCTTGGCTCATTTCCATCCCAACAGCCCGATCACCGGCCTTATACATGAACTTGAACGGGCGCTCTTCACTACTCCGAAAACCATCCTGCTGACGTTCACCCTTCATCTTCGCACCCACCCTTTATCTTTGGATTGCTGCCGGTACGCCTAGTAAATAAACATCATGCCACCGGCATCTTATTACCACACTTATAAATACGGGAACCTCCCATGAAATATGCAAGCGTTGCCAAATCGTGTGAATAATTAGCCTTATTAAATCACAAAAAAAGGCATCGCCGCATAGCAGCAGATGCCTTTCTTGAACTTCATTGTTCTATTGTTGACTGGCGGCAATGGCCTGTTCCAGATCATAAATAATATCATCAATAGATTCCGTACCAATCGATAAGCGGAGCAATTCCGGAGTTACTCCCGCTGTGGTTTGCTCATCATCCGACAGCTGTGCATGTGTTGTGCTTGCAGGGTGGATAATCAATGACTTGGGGTCACCGACATTGGCCAAATGCGAGAACAGCTTCACATTTTCAATCAGCTTGCGTCCCGCAGCACTTCCACCTTTAATACCGAAGGTAAGGATCGCTCCTTGACCTTTAGGTAAATACTTTTGCGCTAATTCATGAGATGGATGAGTAGGAAGTCCAGAATAACTTACCCATTCTACATCTGCGTGTGCCTCCAAATATTGCGCAACCTTTAGTGCATTCTGGCTGTGACGTTCCATCCGCAAATGGAGTGTTTCGAGCCCTTGCAACAGCATCCAAGAGTTAAACGGTGAAATAGAAGCGCCTAAATCGCGAAGTAATTGAACGCGGGCTTTGATAATATAAGCAATCGGTCCAACAGCTTCCGTATAAACAACGCCATGATAACTTGGATCGGGCTCTGTAAGTCCTGGGAACTTACCGCTTGCCTTCCAATCGAACTTACCACCGTCCACAATAATTCCACCGATAGAAGTACCATGCCCGCCGATGAATTTAGTTGCCGAATGAACAACGATGTCAGCTCCATGCTCAATCGGACGCAGTAAATATGGACTTGGGAACGTATTATCCACAATAAGAGGAATTCCGTGTTCATGTGCGATCGCTGCAACGGCTTCAATATCTAGTACATTCCCCTGTGGGTTACCAATGGTTTCTGCATACAAAGCTTTGGTTTTATCATTAATCGCAGCACGGAAGTTCTCTGGATTATCCGAATCCACAAAATGCACCTTAATGCCAAGCTTAGGCAGCATTGTAGAAAAAAGATTATAAGTTCGACCGTATAGGCTTGCCGCAGATACAATTTCATCCCCAGCGCCCGCAATATTTAAAATGGAGAAAGAAATAGCCGCTGCCCCGGAAGCTGTAGCAAGTGCACCTGCTCCACCTTCTAGTGCTGCCAAACGCTGTTCAAATACATCTGTAGTCGGATTCATCAGCCGAGTGTAAATATTACCGAATTCTTTGAGCGCAAACAGATCCGCTGCATGATCAGCATCACGGAATCCATAAGACGTGGTCTGATAAAGCGGTACAGCACGTGCGAAAGTAGTTGGATCAATTTCCTGGCCTGCATGAACAGTCAAAGTTTCAAATGACAGCTTACGGTCTTCTGACATAGGTATTTCCTCCCTTTATAAATAAGAATAGAAATCTTTAACAAATAATAATTGTACCCATTCTCTCATAAACGACATCATTTGAAAAGAAAAATATCTTATTATTCCGGTGTGAATTATTATATTTTGATTTATTCGAAGAAAAGCATGTCCGAAAAACATCAGATAACGCTTTCAAAAAAGTTTTTACATCTACGCAATAAAAAAATAATAGCGGCGGATAAAGCTTGTCCACCTCATCTCACCGCTACCGTTTTACTTATCTTCTTTTAGTAATTGTTTTGGCTTGTTTCTCCCTTAGCAATCGCTACACCGCCGCTGGTACCAATACGGCTTGCACCTGCTTGTACCATTACATGGGCATCTTCTGCACTACGAACACCACCGGAAGCCTTCACACCCACATTAGGTCCAACCGTTGCACGCATCAGCGCGATATCTTCCTTCGTTGCCCCACCTGTAGAGAATCCTGTGGATGTTTTTACGAAGTCTGCTCCGGCTTCAACAGAAAGCTTGCAGGCACGAACCTTCTCTTCTTCCGTTAATAAACAGGTCTCGATAATGACCTTGGTCAGTGCTTTGCCGCGAGCTGCGTCTACAACTGCTGCAATATCACGTTTAACCAACTCATTGTTACCATCTTTCAGCGCTCCGATGTTGATGACCATATCCACTTCACCTGCACCATTAGCGATAGCATTGGTAGTCTCAAATGCTTTGGTCTCTGTTGTCGAGGATCCGAGCGGGAAGCCGATAACTGTGCAGACTTTAACCTCAGGTGTATCCTTCAACACNNATAGGCTTTTGCTTCCTCTGCCAATTTAACGATATCTTCTTTCCGTGCATCTGCTTTAAGCAGTGTATGATCAATGATCCGCGATAGTGTAATTTCGCTCATTTTTGTCATTCCTCCATGATTTGGATAGTGAATTTTTTTATCTCTGTAATCATACCAATAGAACTCTGCTTTGCAAAGTCGACTGGGCGATCAGACCCACCCTAACCTAGGTTAACTCATATAAATATATTTGAGGCAGGTCATTATTTACTTAATTATCTTTTCAAGTTAATTTTATACCTTCTTGTATTTTTTTAAATATAAAGGATGATCACCCTAAACTTTCCCATTAAAAAATACGAAAACATCTGGAAACTTTAATTTCACCTCAAACGCTGCAGCCCAAAAACTGAATGTACAAGTAGAAGGTTCTATGTCCCCTGAGGACGCCGGGCGCTTCATTCAGGAGTACAACCAAGTCGTAAGTACATTTGACCCGGCACAATATGAGATCATTTTAGATTGCAAGACATTAAACGTATCCTCGCCCGACACTCTTCCTATGCTTGAGCAATGCTACATACTGTATAAAGAATCAGGATTTAAAAAAGTAACCTTCATTATTGCCAAAAGCCCTGTCCTAAAAATGCAGCTAAGCCGAGTAGCCCGGGCAACGAAATTAGAAAATTACGAAATTATTGAAGCATAGGGGGGTTCATTTGGGACATATAACCATCCGCCAAGCTGCTTATTACCATCCGGAACATGTCGTATCTAATGATTATTATCTGGAGCATTTCAAATGGGGGTTTGAGAGGAAAGCCTCAGGAACTTAGCAGTTCACGCGCCAGTAGTCGATAAACCTCTAGACGTTTCTCCTGCGAATGCGGAATGCTGCATATCATCGCTTCCTGGAAACCATATTGTGCTTGTTCTTCTTGCAAGCGTACGGCGATGTCTTTAACCGCACCAACCAAATGAATCTTACGGGCTTCCTTGATTGACATCCGGTCAATTTCCGATAACGATATGTTCTGAGCTTCTTCTGGTGTCAGCACCTGAGTAATTCTGCCCTTGCTCATCATCAACCGAAAAATATCCTGCGGTAATGCCTCATACTCAGCTTCTTCCTTCGTTTCTGCGGTGGTCACCATATAGGATACACTAATCTCAGGTTTGTCCATGAAGATAGAAGGCTGGTAGCTATTCCAATATTGATCCAAGATCTCATTACTCATCGCACCATTAAAAAATTGCGCAAAGGAGTATCCGACTCCCATCTGTGCAGCTTTTCGAGCACTGTTGCCGCTCGAACCTAACAACCATACTTCAGGGAGCGCCACCTTCGTTGGAGCGGCAAGATTTTTGGCATACAACTCATTTTCCGGAATCTGATCACTAAGCAGCTGCATAGTAATGCCAAGCTTATCATACATATTATGCAGCATTAACTCGCGACCTTCCGACAGAGCGTACATGGCACTTGTATCGCCACCAGGAGCTCGTCCCACACCGAAATCAATTCTCCCCGGGGAAAAAGCACTTAACGTTTTAAATACTTCCGCCAGCTTAAGTGGAGAATAATGCATCATCATAACACCGCCGGTGCCGATTCGAATACGGTTGGTCTTAGCAGCTAAACGGGCAGCCGTTACTTCCGGAGCTGAGCTAGCAAATGTATTTCCGCCATGGTGCTCTGCCATCCACATTCTGCTATATCCCAACTCATCTGCTAAAATAGCTAGTTCTTCTGCTTTATTCAGAGCACCTTCCGCTGTGTTACCACTTGTCACGGGTGCCTGATCCAATACGCTTAATCTCATGCGAATACATCCCTTCTTTGGTCAGATGACCATTTTATTGCTGATCCATTCCTCTAAGGCTGCAATCTTATCTTTAAAGCGTTCACCAAGCAGTTCCTCCGACAACGAAGCAATAGTCTCCCGCTTTAATACAGCTTTCCAAGAGGATTCAGCTTCTTCCATCAGATTCGTTAACAGGCAGCAGCTATCTTCTTTTTCTAAATCCAACATGTCTACCAGAATACCATTGGATGAATACAGCGACTGCTGTCCTTCCACCGCAAGGTAAACGTCATATACACGAATATCTTCAGGTCTCTTCTTTAATTTAAAGCCACCTTTAATGCCGGGAACAGACGTGATGATGTCTGCGGTTACCAGCTTTCTTAACAGTTTCTGAAAATAGGTCGCCGATGCTCCGAGCTGCTGGCTAATCGCTTCTCCAGACAGCACCGCCTTGTCCGGCAGCATGTTAAGCAGAACCAGTGCATACACTGACTGTTCTACCCCTGTTTTNNCACCTCGATCTACGTAAATTGCTTAATACAAACTGTAGACTATACCACCCGTGTACAAAGCGGATAAACATTATCCACTTTGTACTTTATATCAGTTTGCACCAAAAGTAAAACCCTGCTCATCTTCTCTTACAGTTAATATCTGCTATAAAAAAAAGATCGCGCATATAGCGCAATCTTTTTTCATATGGATAATCCCACTCGCTGAACCAGCTGTGAGCTCTGGTCATTAAGTCCGGTAATGGTGACTTTTTTGCCACGCTCGGCGTATTTGCTCATCGTCTTCGCTATGGCATGAACTGCGGATTGGTCCCACACATGGGAGTGTGAAAAATCGATAACAAAACGCCAATAGAAAGGTTGTCCGTAGCCACCACAGTGACCACCGTTACAATCATAACCAGCANNCAGAACACGGGTTAGAGATTTAAGCGAGCCCCATTCAAAGGTGCTGATACAGACCATTATCATTACGCCAACGAGCGCGCACATCGGAATCTGCTTAACCACATCGCCAAGTACGATAATTAGGAACAATAAAAAGATCCCTGACACAAACGTGGACAGACGCGTGCGTCCTCCTGACTTCTTGTTAACCATGGACTGGCCAATCATCGCACAACCTGCCATCCCTCCGAAAAAACCAGTGACTACATTCGCCAGCCCCTGTCCCTTCGCCTCTCTGTTCTTATCACTACCTGTGCCCGTAATATCGTCGATTAAGGTGGCAGTCATCAGTGATTCCAATAACCCAACTAGCCATAGCCCCCGTAGCCGCCGAGATCATTCCGGGTCTGCCTCCGGCAAGTGCGGTTACAATTGCAATACAGAAAGAGGCATATAAACCAACCATCGGACTTACTCCCGCCAGGATCCAAAAAGCGATCGCTTCAGGAATCAGTGCAACGGCTACAGTCATCCCCGATAAAATATCGGTTCGAGTGTTAGAAAGCCACCCATTATTTAAAGTAAGCTGCTTCAAAATCTAATTTCCTCCTGTGACTAATAAGGTATATAGGCCTTTTTCAAAAGACCCGGGGCCGGTGCAACGCTAATGTTCCTTATTGTACTNNACCCGTCTTCACCTTCACAAAAAGATTAGTAAGACTTATAAGCGCTTATTCAACTCATTTTCTAGCCAATTCTTGAAATATCATTCAAATTCTATATTTCTAGATTACCGGTATAGTCCGGAAGCTTTCACTTCATTAAAGAAGGTGTTGAACTCATCAATATTCAGCTGCTGCGCGGCATCGGACAACGCAGTTGCAGGATCAGGATGCACCTCGACCATAATACCATCGGCTCCGGCTGCGAGTGCGGCTTTTGCACAAGGGATAAGAATATCTTTGCGTCCTGTCGAGTGAGTAACATCGACCAATACCGGCAGATGGCATTCCTGTTTGAGAATAGGCACTGCTGAGATATCGAGCGTGTTGCGGGTCGCTTTTTCATAGGTACGAATTCCACGTTCAATCAACATGATTTGTGTGTTACCACGAGACATGATGTATTCCGCTGCATGTATGAATTCATCGAGCGTAGCAGCCAATCCGCGTTTCAGCAGCACTGGCTTATTGACTTCTCCGACCGCTTTTAGCAGCTCAAAATTATGCATGTTCCGTGCACCGATCTGGATGATATCTACATAATCTAAAGACTCTTCAATATGTCTTGGGTCTACAATTTCACTGATGGTCAGCAGACCATAATCATTTGCTGCTTCACGTAATATTCTTAGGCCGTCCATACCTAGACCTTGGAAGTCATAAGGGGAAGTCCGCGGCTTGAAGGCACCTCCACGCATAACACGTACACCAGCTTTTTGCAGGGCTGCAGCTACGGTGCGGGTCTGTAGTTCACTTTCCACAGAGCAAGGACCAGCTACCATCAGTGAAGAAGAACCGCCAACAGTAACATCTCCAGGCAGAACAATCACAGTGTCTTCTTTGTGACTCTTACGCGCTACTAGTAAAGTTTTTTTATGTTCATCGGATTGTAAGTCCAGAGATGCTGAAAAAATTTGTTTGAAGAGGCTGCGGATGGTTCCGTTAGTGAAAGGTCCTTTGTTGCTCGCTACGAGCTGATCCAGCATTTTCTTTTCACGTTCTGGATCGAATTTAGGCACACCTTGCTTTTCTTTAACTACTCCAATCTCCTGCACAATTTTAGCCCGCTCGGAGATCAGCTCCAGCAATTGCCCATTAATTTCATCCAGACGACCTCTAAGAACATCCAATTCCACGTTACTCATTACCCTTCCACTCCCTCTTCTTATTTATAATTTGAAACGCAAAAAGGCCCCCCGTCGCAAGGGACGAGGAGCCGTGGTACCACCCTTATTTAGAATTAACCCCTAAACTAGCACAAAGGAATAGCAAATCGGATTCCTTTGACTGAAGATTAACTCTATCTTATACCCGGTAACGCGGGGCGCGGGCCTCCCTACTCATACCTGTCACGACCTGTGACAAACTACTTCAGGGGCCGACTCGGAAGTGAACTTCGGCATTAATCGTCTCATGAGGGTGCTCTCAGTCTCCGGCACGCCTTCCCTGTTAAGATCCGCTATAATGCTTACTCTCTTCGTCATAGTCCTTGTTTATATCAGCGCGTCTTTTGCGCTGGTTTCTGCTATCTTAATCAAAAAATGATTCCGATGCAAGATAGCAATGGAACGCTGAGTAGCTTTAATGCATTAAAATATCATCAAGAACAATTATTCTTATAACAACTCGCTTGAATAGGTTTTGAAATATGAAATAACCCATATCCATACTATTCCAGGACTGTTTTAAAGGTTCCAATCCCTTTCTATGTATGAAGTTGACAGCGATATTTTGATTGTTTACAATTAAATAATTGAAAATATTTCCTGTTCTTATTCACTACCAGCTTTAGCGTTTACAATACATAACTGAAGGGATGTAGCAGCATGAGCATTTATCCATATACAGCACGCAGTATTCGAGGAAAAGAGATCGAACTAGAGGAATACAAAGGTAAAGTACTTTTGATTGTGAATACAGCAAGTAAGTGTGGGTTTACCCACCAATACTCCGATCTGCAAAAGCTCTATGAGCGATACGAGGATCGTGGCTTCCAAATTCTCGGTTTCCCTTCCAATCAATTCGGGGAGCAGGAACCTGGCACCAACGAAGAAGTGAATGTATTTTGCCAAATCAATTACGGCGTTACGTTCCCTCTCTTTGAGAAGGTTGAAGTAAAGGGCGAAAATAAGCATCCCCTATTCACTCACCTTACAGAACAGGCTGGATTTGAAGGCTTCGACATGAACCATTCTTCAGGAAAGCTGCTTCAAAGCATGCTTGAGAGCAAAGATCCGGAAGCACTGAACAATGACGAAAT
>DOJM01000166.1:334-5719 GCA_003529225.1 Paenibacillus sp. | reverse complement strand
CGGAGTTATCCACATTTTTTTCATTGTATAATTTCCTATACAATGAAAAAACAGCTAATCTTTTTGATTAGCTGCTGACGTAATTTATTTAAAACTAAAGCCTTATTGCATGTTCACTCAATTTTATTGTCCTTTTTCCATTACCGCAAAGTAGTTATTTTCACCGTCTGCGAAATTGAATACTCTTCCACCGGGAATCTCTACAATATCTCCAACCGTAACATTCTTGTCCTTCAACTCTCGATTCAATTGATCAAAATTATCCGAAAAGAACATTAAAGAAGGTGTTCCGAGATTCATTTCAGGATTCATTTGGGCAACCAAATCTTTATTATGAAGAACAATGCTAGTCGCTGCACCTTTCGGAGCAAGCTCGATAAATCTCATAGGGCCATTTGTTTCGTCTAAAATCACCTCAAATCCTAGCTTTTCTGTCCAGAATTTTTTGGATTCCTCTTGGTTATTTACATATAACATAATTTGTCCAATTTTATTAATCATAAGTTATACTCTCCTTCTTAGTCGGGATAATTTATTGCTTTTTCAATATACCTCATGAAGAATATTCACGTCAAGGAATATTAATTAGAACTCCCCTTTTGCAAATATAAGTTGGCTTTGTTTCCGGAGGTTGTCCATATCCCCATATTATTTACTTTCTTTTCCTACATTAAACCGAATTTCAGATCAGCGAAAGAGAACATCGATAATTATTTTTATTTTTAAATACCTCTACAATATTTCAATATAACCTTCTGTTCCATTCACACGAATTCGTTGCCCGTCTTTTATCAGCTTGGTGGCATTTTCCACTCCGACAACTGCTGGCAAGCCATATTCACGAGCGATAACGGCTCCATGGGTCATCAGTCCGCCAACTTCGGTGACCAGGCCTTTAATAGATACAAACAATGATGTCCAGCCAGGGTCGGTAAAGGCGGTGACTAATATATCGCCATCTTCCAGATCTGCCTCTTCCATGTTTAAGATGACACGAGCTCGCCCCTCTATTACTCCGGTAGAAACAGGGAGACCTATAATCGCTTTGTCTGGCAGATTTTCTCGTTTGTATTCACCTGTAATAATTTCACCATCAGATGTGATTACACGTGGCGGAGTAAGTTTTTCAAAAAAATTGTAATCGTCTTTTCGTTTACTGATGATCTGATCATCCAGTTTATTTGTGCGTACGAATTCGTGAAGTTCTTCAAAAGTGAGATAGAATATATCTTCTTTTTCATGAA
This sequence comes from Paenibacillus sp., assembly GCA_003529225.1. Classification (GTDB taxonomy): domain Bacteria; phylum Bacillota; class Bacilli; order Paenibacillales; family Paenibacillaceae; genus Paenibacillus_AQ; species Paenibacillus_AQ pseudetheri. Next base: position 4,475 of record DOJM01000166.1, on the reverse strand, counting down.
TAACGCTAGCTTTTACGAGTTGTTCGGCTTCTTTCAATAAAGCCTGCTTATAAATGAAGTAGCGATTAATCATGCCGTATTTTGGATATTCACGGTAACCGATATAATTCCGGATAAAACTGATTACTCGTTTTGTCTCTTCAGCTTTTAGTTCTCCATCCGGTAATTGCTTCAATCGATCTAATAACTCTTGTTCTTTTTCTAAAGCCTCCTGTCGGCCTTGCTCAAATTTCCGATTGCCAGCATTAGGCTCAAAGTTTTTGATATTACTGAGAATCATGGGGACAAGTGTAATCGGCTTTTCACTCCAACGAGTTCTCGAAATATCGATTTCACCGGCACATCGCATTCCAAATTTGTTGAGATAAGCATAGATTGCGTCTTGAGTTGCCTGTCCACCATCAAACTTAACCAGTTCATTCAAAAAATTATCATCTTTTACATGTTCTAAATAATCAACTATTTCCGGGTAAGGACGAATCACATCTGCAACACCCAAAAGCGCCAGACCCATTTCCGAGGTAATGTTGTTTGGTACAGATTGAGAAAGCGTATCTGCTGCGTTTTTTTCACCTAACCATTCGTACATTTTCTCATTAATCCATGACGAAGCGTTCATAGCAGTCATAAAAACCTTTGTACTTTGTGGGTCAGATAAGAACTTCTTTAATTCCTGAAGATCTTCAAGAATAAAATCAAATAGATCTGCTCCTGATTTCGTTCGGATGTTTTGTCTTAATTCTTCTATCGATGTTTGACTGTTCTTAATCAAATCAGAAACGATTGCCGGATCATTTTCGATTAATGCTTGAAAACCTTCTGACGACCTATCTTTACTGCTATTAACGGGATTCCGTTCTTTTTTATCATCTGGTAACGATTTTATATATTCTCTTTCTATTAGGGTCATAAATGCGTCTTTTATGAGCGGATCGGATTTCCCAAGGGTATTTATGAAATTTTCTCTGCTGACAGGTGAAGCCAGCATATGTGTAACATCAACAAACAACCTTCCACCGGCCTTACGCATGGGTGCAGGAGTGATTAACAGGTAAAAAGACAATCCTAGTGGTTTCATGGGATCCGTCATCATTTGTTGATGACCGACAGATACGTAAACGTGATTTTCTTGATCATTTACTTCAGGGATCGGGTATAAAGTAGTGATTGGCCGACTCTGAACAATATAAAAAGTATCATGATCCAAACACCATTCGATATCTTGTGGATAACCAAAATAAGCTTCAATCTCTCTACCTAAACGTGCCAGTTGTAAAATTTGTTGTTCGGTAAGGGTTTGAGTCTTTTGCTGATCGAGATCGATTTTCAGGGACTCTGTTCCACCTTCTTTTAATCCATAGATAGCCAATTTTTTGGTTGCTATCATCCTATCGACGATTTCCTCTTCCTGTACTTTATAACAATCGGCAGATACCAAGCCAGAGACCAGAGCTTCGCCGAGCCCAAAACTGGCATTAATAGATAGCAGCTTTCGATTAGAAGTCATCGGATCAGCTGTGAATAAAATCCCTGAAGCCTGAGGGAAGACCATCTTTTGCACGATAACAGATAAATATACCTGTCTGTGGTTAAATCCATTTTGCATGCGGTAGATTACCGTGCGATCCGTAAATAGAGATGCCCAACATTTGCTTATATGTTGCATAATTGCTTCTCTTCCGATGATATTTAAATAGGTATCCTGTTGACCGGCAAAAGAGGCATGTGGTAAATCTTCAGCAGTTGCACTAGAGCGTACTGCATAAGCCTGTTCTTCACCAAGTTGGGAGAGATAGTGAGTAACTGCTGTCACAACATCGGAAGGAATTTCTACTTCCATAAGGATTTGTCGAAGCTTCCTGCTGATTTCACTAATTTGCTCTCGATCGTCTACGTTTAGCATAGATAGTTGATCCAATAAAGTATGATACTTTTCGTTCTTTTCGATGGCTTTTTGGTAGCCCACTGTTGTAACACAAAATCCTTCTGGTACTTTTATTCCTTCGATAGTTGATAATCGCCCTAAATTCAACCCTTTTCCGCCAACGAGCAAAAGCTGTGTTGTTTCTATTTCTTGAAAACCAAGAACCAATGAACGCATACAATATCTCTCCTAACCATTAAAATAAGAAAAAATTTGACAAGAGTTTAGCTGCATGGTATATTATAAATATAAGATGCATTATCTATGCCTTTATATTTTGTGAAGTCGTGATCCGATTATATCATCGTGTCTTTTTATATGCAATATAAAAGAACCTGAAAACTACTCAGGTTCTTTTTTTGTTCCCACTATAATTTGTTATTCACAGTTCGAACCGAACTACAACCCATAGACTTCAAACTCATAAATTCGTGCTGCTGTATCGGCTCCTTGTGTGGGCTTAAGAGTTATTAATTTTACATAGCGAGCTTTCACCAAAGCAATCGCGTCTGTCGACTCAGCTGCCGAGTTTCCTTGCACGTTTACAACATCCGTCCAGTTCGTTCCGTCGTTACTCACCTGAATGGTATAATCGCTTGTATTAAACCCGGACCATTCTCCTCCACTCTGAGCATGCTTGATGATAAAAGTACTGATTTGATGCTCGGCTCCTAGATCGACTTGTAGCCAATGAGGCAGATTTCCAAGTGCACACCATTTGCCATTATCCGTCACTTTACCGTCAACTGCGTTTGGTGCGCCTTCCTTGTCTCCGCATGCATGATCGGCTGTTGCAGGTTTTCCAAGTGCTAAATTCTTTACCGCACCAGCTTCCTTACTCACTGTTATGAGCGCCTTTTTTATAATTGTGTCTTGGCCCGAACTGTTAGTTGCAGTTAGTGACACGTTATATACGCCCTCCTGATTGAACGTTACAACCGGGTTCTTCGATGTGCTGACAGCTGGGCTACCGCTTTCGAAGCTCCATGACCATTCTTCTGTCACTTCGGTCGACAGGTCGGTGAAGTTTACGCTCTCACCTGGAGCTACCAAGGTCCGATCAGCCTTGAACTCTGCAATCGGCTTCGGATAAGCTGGCCAGCTGATCTTCACGCTGGAGGCCTGACCTTGCTCGTATCTTCCATTGATTGCAACGACCTTCAACGCTGTGAGTGTTTCTTTGTCTATTCTTCTCATCTCAGGAACGTAAAACACATGATTTGGCGTTGCGCCCAATAATACCTCACTGCCATCTGGCAGTACTCGATAGATTTCGTATTGCTTCACCTGCTGGTCAAGTGGTTTCCACTCCAATCTAGCATCTCCATAAATTCCATCGCGGAAATCGGATTGAGTAACCTTCAGATCGCGAACCGCAGGTAGCGTTTTAACCGGGTCGTTGGTATTTTGGATGGAGAGTTGGCCAATTTGAATGCTATAATTACTAATCGTATCCTTGGTATCAAAATAAAGTGACAATGCTACGATTCGTTTCCCTTTGTACGGGGTCAAATTTAAAGTTTCGGTAGTCCAGCCTGGCGCTGTCATATCCTTCACGTTAAGAAAGATAAATTGGTCTGGTTGGTCTGCAAAAGCAAGACCTACCTTCAGGCTAGGNNCTTTGTGCTTGCTTCAATTTTAAGATCTGTCTTGTAGAGCTTCAGATGTGTTGCATTGTTATGGCTCAGATCACCTGATACCTTCAGCGAACTGCCGCCGTAATACGCATCGGACCAATCAAGCTCCGGAGTAAGTGAAGTTCCTTTGCTGTCTGCGATCCAGCGCCATGTTGGCAGAATATCTTGCAGGCTCCGGTTGTTCCATCCCTTATCTCGTACCTGCTGCCCTCGGACATAATATTTCTGTCCGCTTCCTGTATTGAAGTTGGTGATGAAAGGCAGCTTATTTACAGGGGATGATTCTATCACATCGTTCGCGATCCCCTTCCAGGCCTGATCGCTAACGGTATTACCCGGATTCCCGTTTGGCCCCACCCAGAATTTGTTCTCGCGTGCGAAGAAATCCTCCATACTTTCGGCGCTGTTAAAAGCCCAGTCTGGGCGGTAGATACCAAGGGAAGTGATGGCAGGTTGACCATCCGGGAACAGCAGATTCCAGTTCACATTCGTATCGTAGCCTTTGGCTTCAACATCGATCCCTGCATACAGGTCATACGGACTTCTATCTAAACTTTTGGCCTTCTCTGCTGAGCTTTTA
>DOJM01000166.1:0-298 GCA_003529225.1 Paenibacillus sp. | reverse complement strand
AGTGCATTTTGCCAACTGATACTGCCCTCCTTGGTCATGGAGTCGTACCATACGAATTGCATAGATGCAGATTTGTGCGATTCTAGATAACTTAGGAAAGCTTTCATTTTCTGTGCATCAGCTGGTGTTCCACCTTCAGTCTCCTGGTTAATAAACCAACCGTCAAATCCGTAATACTTCGCAACCTGGATCAGCTTATCTGCAGCAGGAAAGGAACCGTCGCTGTTCTGCTGAAGCATTTGCTTCACCCATTCGTATTTCCCTCCATAAACAGTTGGCGGGAAGAACACCGTTCCGA
>DOJM01000167.1:4155-4875 GCA_003529225.1 Paenibacillus sp. | reverse complement strand
CCAAGAGCGAAGGCGGCTTATTGGGACTGGCACTCGATCCTAATTTTTCCACCAATCATTACATCTATATCTACCATTCCTACAAAACATCAGACAACAAAGTAGCCAATAGGGTCGTTCGTCTTAAAGAAAATAACAACATCGCTACAGTAGATAAGGTTCTTATCACTAATCTTCCTGGTGCGGTCTATCACAATGGCGGCCGTTTGAAAATAGGCCCAGACAACAAACTGTATTTCGGTGACGGCAACTACGGAAACAAAGACGATACGCTATCTTACCTCGGAGGAAAAATGTTCCGTCTGAATTTGGACGGCACCATTCCAAGCGACAATCCGTTTGGTGCCTCCTCTCCGATTTATAGCCGTGGACACCGGAATCCTCAAGGATTAGCATGGCAGCCTGGAACGAACCGTCTCTTTGTATCGGAGCATGGTGAATCCTCTAAGGATGAAATTAACTTCATTCAACCTGGTAACAATTATGGTTGGCCTAAATATGAGGGCGGGAATCAGAATCAACCAGGCATTACGCCTCCGCTTATTTATGCCAATGGCACAACCTGGGCGCCCTCTGGCATAGCTTTTGTGACCCAAGGGCCGTGGGCAGGAAATCTTCTTGTTACCAATTTAAAAGGCAAACAGATCATTCGCATGGTAATTGGAGAGCAAAACGGCAAGCCGACGATCAACAGTAGTGATCTTAATTATTTGTTTTTGA
>DOJM01000167.1:0-4072 GCA_003529225.1 Paenibacillus sp. | reverse complement strand
TCGGCGCGCGCTGTTTGTATTTAGCCTGTCGTTCTTCCTCACTTCTGTTATCAAAGTTGAAGAAGAACGAGGTTAAACTTGAAATGTATAAGGTGATGAGGATGTAAGTAAACCTTCCACTCCATCTGAATGATATGGCATTAATTCATTAGCTCTTTGTATGTCTATCCATTTTATTTCTGAAATTTCATTTTTTTCTTCTCTTTCCATGTGTGCCTAAAAAGAGAATACACAAACAGGTTCTATTTGTAAATAAATCTCACGTAACTTGCTCGTTAGTTCAATGATGAATTACTAGTATTCAATGAGTTTCTTTTCGATTTCTGCAATTTCGCCGTTCTTTGATATACCATCCCAAAGAATTATTGACTCAGCATCGTTTCACTAGTTGGGCAAGTTTTTTGGAAATCGACGCCGTTTTCTTCAAACAACTTGAGGAAGCGCTCACGCTGACTTTTGATGCTCGCGAGTTCTTTATCAACTGCAGACTCGATGGAGCAGACCGACAATCTGCGCTGTCAGGCATTGATTTTTTTTCCAAAATANNAAATAGGTTATTTTATAGAAAGCTTAGCGATAAGCAAGTTCCTGACACGAAGGGAGATGTGTTTTAATGGCAACTACTTATATGGTGGTTTGGTCTTAAAACTGAATAGCAGGCATACGCGAAAAAAGCGGGGACCCCCCTATTATTTGGTATGCCATCCTAAGTAACCTTTCGTGAATATTGCTGTTTGCAGGATACGATCAAGGTCGTATCTTTTTTGCGTCCTGATGCCGCGCAACAGCAGCTTCTTTAGAGGCTGCTTGTCCGTGGCATTTTTGCGTCCAAAAAACAACATTAAAGGAGCTAACAAAAAAACATGATAGATTTGAAAACCTATGGCTACACAGAAATAGAAGCAATCCCCGACGGATTATTGCCCGGCAGGGTGACAGAGCTTCGACGCGAGCGCTTCACGGTCATGACCGAGCGCGGCGAAGTAACGGCGGTGCTCAAAGGAGCGTTCTATCACAACGTGGAAATGCGCGTAGACTTTCCGTGCGTCGGTGATTTCGTATTGCTGTACTACAACGAAAGCGGAGATTCGCTCATCGTTACGGTACTGCCCCGCCGTTCCAAGTTCTCACGAGCAGATTACTCAGGGCATGCCGTAGGCTACGCCAAAACCGTACGGGAACAGGTCGTTGCAACCAACTTTGACTATGTGTTTATCCTTTCATCTCTGAATTTGGATTTCAACGTTACCCGCATCATGCGGTACCTGACACAAGTCAGGCAGAGCGGCAGTCAGCCAGTCGTCATTCTGACCAAGGCTGATCTCGTTGAAGATTATACTCTCCCGCTTGCAGAAGTAACACAAAGCATCCCTGATGTGCCAGTTCATGCGATCTGCAGTCATACCGGCCAGGGGTTGAACGAACTCGCTCCCTACTTGATGCCTGGTAAAACAGTCGTCTTTCTCGGCATGTCCGGCGTCGGTAAATCGTCTCTGCTCAATGCATTGATAGAACAAGACGTAATGAGGGTTCAGGCGATCCGAGAGGTTGATAGCCGGGGGCGGCATACGACAACGCACCGTCAGCTGTTCATGCTCCCCTCCGGTACGATGGTCATCGATACGCCGGGAATGNNGCAATGCCGGTTTGCAGATTGCCGCCATCAGGGCGAGCCGGGCTGTGCCGTTCTCGCCGCGCTTGCCGACGGTTCGTTGCCGCGTGAACGGTGGGTGTATTATGTCGCCCAGCAGCATGAGCACAAGTATGTCCAGGATAAAACAAGCTACCTCATCGACAAGAAGGCTCGAAAAAAAACGATAGCTATGTCAAGCAATCAAACGAAGAAAGACGGAGGATGGAAGAAATGAATATTAAATTTGAAACGCTGATCTATGCCTTAAGCCGACAATTCAAGAAGGATATTATCTCGGCTGACTGCCAAACCATGCCGTTACAAGGCGGAACTGTGGGAAATGTGCACCTGGTAAACGGGATCGCCGAAACCGCGGATGGTGAAAAAATGCCGTACCGTATCGTGCTGAAAATTCAAAAGAAATGGGAACGTTACAACGATCCGGATTCCTGGCGCCGGGAATATNNTTCGTCTGACTTGGGGGCGACGTTCTCGGATGCCTTCCGCTGGCCGATATGTTATCACGCCGAGATCAATGCCGAAGAAAATGAATTCCAGCTGTGGCTGGAATATATCGATGGCGTAACTGGTTTGGACTTGACCGGTGACATGTATGAACAGGCTGCGCTGGAGTTAGGACGTTATCAAGGCAAGCTGTATGCGGAGAAGCCCGCTGTGCTGCAGAGCCTGACCAACCTGAGTCATGCGGATTTCATGAAGAATACGTATCTGCATTACCGGTCATGGCCAGTCGTCTACGATTATATACGCTCGGAGGACTGTGAATTCCCGCAGCACATGCGGCAAATGCTCATCGACATCGATGAGCACGCAGATGAGATACTCGCCCGCATTGAGCAATTGCCCCTAGTNNCATCCGGATGGGGTTATCTGGGTGAGGATCTTGCAAGCCTGATTGCGGATGAAGCGGATATCGATCATATGGTCGAATACTACCAACGATGTGTCCCTGCGTATTACAAAGGTTTTTCGGAGTATGCGGATGCATCCCCTATCGCCGATAATTGCGTCTTCGAATTGATCATTCTCATATTCGGGTACAGGCTTGTAGAGTGGTATATCCACACAGAGGACGATGACGAGAAAACAAAGTGTCTTCATACGCTCCAAAAAATCCATGAAATGAAGACCAGCCCTGCCCAGGGTTGATTCTAAAAAAAGAACTCCGAAACCCCTTGAATATAATGGGTTTTCGGAGTTTCTTTCATTACTCCCAGTCGGTGAATCGACAGTGGAAATAAAGTCCTAGGCTATCGCTATTTCATTTAACTAACAAANNGGAATACTCTAGACTTGTTACCAAGGATGGATCCTTTCTTAGCTCCTTGCATCTCTTCAAATTCTCTTTCCATCCGCTACTAAGATGTAAAAGTCCCCAATCTGCTGCATGGCTTTTAGACAAAATGACACCTTCCTGCCACCAAGCTATAAATTTAGAAGCTAATAGGAGCCAGTCAACGGAATGTAGACTATTTCCCTTGCCAAACTTCCGCATGCACTTAGCATATTCCTTAAAAAAACTAATGAACTCTTCTTTCGAATACGATGGAATATTGTCTAGACGGGACTCACCATATAACAAGATACTCTGCTCCTTGATCGTATACAGGGTGAACAGGTCTAATTGATTTTCCGTCCAGACGGANNCGCGCTTTGTTCCCCACCATAAGCCACTGCCCTTTTCACCACTCAGCATACTAATCGTAAGAAAGGCACCCTCAAGCATATCGGTGTAGAGGTTGGGTATTTGTCTATCAACGGATCTTTTAAGAAGGGATGATCTATAATTGGATCTCTGTTTGTTTAAAAGTTCGATTTCATTTTGGCTTAGGTCCTCTCCAATTACGACGAGAAAATCCAAATCCCCGTATCCCGGGGATAAATCATTGTGTATTGCCGAACCGTAAAGGTAAATGCTTCGCAACTTTCTATTAAGTATGGCCCGGATATCTTCTACAAATATGGACAGAGATTGTTCAAGTGTTTCGTCTTCAAATGATTGGATAAACGATTCAATCGCTCCATTATGAATTTCTATTTATCAGTAGTGTTTCCATAGTTATGTAGCTGCGATCACTCACAATAACCCAGTAATGATTATGGGTTGGTATCCGTTAAACTTTCGCCTTCTTTAGATTGTAACAGCATGATATCAGCCTCTGCTACGGCATTACGAAACAATTCGTCTGTCAATTCGATGCGATCTACTATATCTTCTATGGTTTTTACACCATATAACTTTTCCAAGGTTAGTACCACTTCGACAGGAAAATCCCGAGACGCATGAATCAAGAAGCTGTCAGCTTGGAATGGTGTATAGATGATCCGAAGTACATCTACAAGTGGATTCACAACATACTTATGATAGTAAATCAACGACTCTAAAAAAAGCCCGCGTTTTGTAAATTTGACAGCCCG